>DATGFS010000065.1 GCA_035308905.1 bacterium
GCGCCTGCCAGCGTGAGACCCGCCGCGGCCAGGGCAACCGTGCCTACGGCACCCATAACGGCTGCGACGTGCAACACCGGTGCGGGACCTCGCGGCACGGCACCGCATATTCGGGCGGGAACGGCGATTACCCTCCGCCCCCGTACGGCACGCTCACCGTGATCGCGGCTAGGACCACCAGGGTTGAGACCACACCGATTCGCCTGCCCGGCTAGTCATCCCCTTCCGCGTCGCCGTCGCCGTGACCGCCGCCTCTCTCGTGGCCAACCCCTTTGTCGCCCTGTTCACCAGAACCTTGCCCGCCGCCGCTGTCCTGACCGTTGCCGTGCGGGTCTGGGCCAGGCCCGGCGTTTAGGGACCTCGATCCCGGTAACCCGCCGCTCACGCCGATGCCGCCGGCCCCGCCCGTTGGTCCGCCGACGTAGGAAAGCTTGATGATCAGCCGGCCGTTATAGGCCGGAGGTTGAAGACCAAGCAGATTCTCGAAGACCTCGCATCCCGGAGCCAGCACGAGTGCGGCTGAGGCAGGGCCGCCGCCGCATCCTGCGAAGGTGGCTGCGGCCCTGACGCCGCGGGACGCCGGCCGGCCCGTAGTGCTTGGAGTCCGAATGCCGAGCCGGTTCCTGAGCATGCGTACAGCCGCGGGTGACTCGGCGGGGCAGGTGGCGTGCTGCGCGAGCGTCGACCAAGGCGTCGGACTGGGCGCCGACGTCGTATGGAACGCAGGTCCAGCGGTACGCTGTCGGTGGCACGCCGACAGCGGCGGTAGACTCATGAGCCATCAGATTCCGCCATATAGGGTACATACCCGATACAGCATCGGGTCGCGAACCGATGTCTAATCCGCCAAAGACACCATAGTAAGATGGCGGTTTTTCAGGATGCGCTCGGAGCCGGCAGTTTCTATACTTAACTAGAAGGGCTGGGTGGATACGGGCATATCTGGTTCGCGCGACGGGAGAGGGACGATGGAATCGCTTCCGGTGTGTGAAAAGTGCGGCTTACGGGTTGTGCGGCAGGAGCTCGAGAGGAACGGCATCGTGCTGAGGTTCTGTGATTACTGCTACTGGGGCGAGGCCGCAGCAGAAGACTCGTCTGCAGAGCAGGGCGTGCACGTAGAGAAAGCCTTCTCCGATGTGGGACTGCCAAGGGGGATTTGAACGATCCGGCGGCGATCGCTCGTGCTGGAACTGGCAATCGGTGAGTAATGAATTCAATGAACGGTAGGTTTTATCGATACGTAAGAGCGTGAGCCGGCGGTCCTCATCAGATATCCTGCCGCACGGCGGCGAGCGTAGATTTGAGTCAAAATGTGGCCGGTCCTGTTCGGGTCCGGATGGCGCTGGGAAATCCTTCTGGCAGCGGCGCTCCTATGCTTCGTCGTCAGCGTTCTCGGGTTTCTACTCTGCATCATCTGCCCGCGCAAGGAAACTGCCGATTCTGCCGATCAAGTCTGGCACCGTTACGAAGCAGGCGCTATTACGCGCTCGGATTTCGAGCGGCGGCGCCGCCGGGCGCAAGGGCAACACCCCGAGTAACCCCGCTCTTTTTCGGAAGACTCCTTCTTTAGGATATCCTTGGACGCGGCACCGCTAATGCGAGGCTCAGATTCGAATCTTCTCGCCGGAATGCGCGCAGATCAGGCCACGCAGCGTGCGGCGGTGGGCGCAAGTGCAGACGGAGCCATTCAGCGGCTGCACTGGCGCCATAGCGGAATGGACGCTTCTTCGCGGCCATCTTTCCTGGGCCTGGCCGGGCGGGCCGCGGCGGGACATCGTATACGGTCAGGGCCTGATCCCACATACGGGCTGCGGCCTGATATTCTCTTAGTAACATTCTGCGGTACTTACTAAAGATACCCGTCCGGCGGCGGCCGGGCGAAAGGACGTTCATGGAGCCGGCTCTCTACGGGTCCGCAGTGACGCAGCGCATCGAAGACGCGGTGCGCCGGTCGTCTCCTGCGCGCAGCCTGCGGGCGCGAATTATGGTCGCCGTGGCCGTCGGCATCCTGATTCTGCTGGCCGTCATGGGTCTCAATAGCTATCAGATGGTGCGGCAGCTGACCGACCAACTGCTTCAAGAACGCCTCCGCTCGGCGCAGGCCACGGCGGAACTCCTTGACGGAACGCTGACCCAATCCTTCCGGCAGTTACAGGGACTTGCGTCCTCGGCGGCGTTGAGCGCTCCGAGCGCCGGCGGGCAGCGCGAATGGCTCCGGGAGATGCGACCCCAGATCGCTCTCGCTTCTTACGGCGTGTATGTCGTTGACGCGGCGGGGCGCTTGAGGATCGCGCAACCGGCCCACCCGGGCGATGCCGCGATCGACTTCCGCGACGATGAGGCGGTGCGGCAGGTCCTCGCCGGTCGGCCCACCGCGGCGTCGAACTTGGAGTTTCTGGGCTCCGCCCGCGTGCCCGCCGTGTTGTTGTGTGTGCCGCTTTCCGCCCGCGCGGGCGCACTGTGTGCCGCCGTGGACCTCCGCCGACAGCAACTCCTATCCTATATCACCGAGTACAGCACGACACACCGTCCAGGCACCACGTGGCATGCGCTGATCATCGACGCGCACGGCGAGGTCCTAGCCACGACGGAAAGCGCCGAGGCATTCCAGGCCAACGAGCATCCACTGTTTCATAATGCGCTCATGAGCGCTCGTACGGCGGCGGTCGGCCGAGCCGCCGTGGTGAAAGGGGGGCAGATCCGCGGCTATCATATTATGGCCTTTGCCCCGTTGTACCAGGCGGCGTGGGGTGTGAGCGTCGGACAGACCGAGGCCGAAACGTTTGCGCCGATCGTCGCGGTGCGGAACCGCAATCTCTTGATCGGCGCCACCGCCCTCATCCTGGCGCTGCTGCTGGCGTGGTGGGACACCGGCACAGCGGTGCGGCCGTTGCGATCCCTGGCCGGGGCCGCGCAGCGGATCGCCGGCGGGGACCTTGACACCACGGTGCGGGTCGACCGCCACGACGAGATCGGCAGCCTGGCCGACGCCTACGACACGATGCGTGACCGCCTCAAGACGTCGCTCGCGGAACGGGCCCGGCGCGAACATGAGGCGCAGGCGCTCTACGCCGTCAGCCGCGAGATCCTGGCGCTCACGGACCTGCGGACGATCCTCGCAGCCATCGCGGAGCACGCGCGGCGGCTGCTCCACATGGAGGCCGGCGCGCTGTGCTTGTTCGCCGACCGCGGCGGCCCAATCGTCATGGGCGCGTTGAGCGGGCCGCCCGACGCCCAGCTGCCGGACCGCCCGGGTGGCTCCGTGGGAGCGCCGGCGGGGGAGCCGCTGCGTTGCTGGGAAGACCAGGCGTGCCCGTTCATCAACGACCGGTACGGCCGTGCGCACGCCGTGGCGCCCGTGCAAATCGGCGATCGGACCCTCGGAACGCTGTGCGTTGCCAACAGCGCGCCCCGCCGTGTGACGCCGGACGAGACCAACCTGCTCTCCGCCCTTGCCGCTCTGGCCGCCATCGCGGTCCAGAGCAACAACCTGCATCAACAGGTGCAGCAAGTCGCGGTGTTGAGCGAGCGCGACCGGATCAGCCGTGATCTTCATGACAATACGATGCAGGCCTTGTACGGCGTCGACTTGGCGCTGGAATACGCCGCCGGATTGATCGACGACGATCCGGGCGAAGCGAAACGACGGCTGAGCCAGACGCTGGACATCCACACCCGCATCATTCAGGACATCCGCGGTTACGTGCACAACCTACGTCCGCCGGAGACGGCCGAGCGGACCCTTCGGACAGCCCTTGAGGCCATCGCGGGAGAGTTCCAGGAGCACTCACGGCTGCCAATCACTCTGGATCTGGAAGACGTGGACACGGTGCCACCGGTGCCGAGCGAGGTACGGACCCAACTGATCCTGATCGTCCGTGAAGCCCTTGCGAACGTCATCCGCCACGCGCACGCCGCGCGTGTGACCGTCCGAGCGGCTGTGACGGACGACGCGCTTACGCTCCTCGTGCGGGACGACGGCCGTGGATTCGACCCCGCGGGCCTATCGTCGCGCTACGGCCTCGGCCTCGGCAGCATGTCCGAGCGAGCGCGCGCGCTCGGAGGCCGGCTGCGGGTGACGGCTGCGCCGGGCGCGGGCACCACGGTCGAAATATCGATTCCACGGCCGGCCCGCGCCCAGGTGGAGGTGGAAGATGGAGAAGCCGTTACGCATCCTGCTGGTGGATGACCACGAAGTGGTGCGGGCGGGCGTCCGGATGCTCCTGGAGCACCGGCCCAACATGACGATCGTCGGCGAAGCCTCGACCGCGGCGGCCGCAATTGCGGAGGCGGCGCGGACGACGCCCGACGTAGTGATCATGGACGTACGCCTCCCCGACGGCAGCGGCGTCGAAGCCTGCCGGGAGATCCGGTCGGCGCGGCCCGCCACCCGGGTGTTGATGCTCACGTCGTTTGCGGACGAAGAAGCCGTCGATGCCTCCGTGATGGCCGGCGCGTCGGGCTACTTGTTGAAGCAAACTCGAAGCGCGGAACTGATCCACGCGATTGAGGTCGTGGCCGCCGGGGAATCGCTGCTCGATCCGACGGTCACCCACCAACTTCTCACGCGCTTCAGGCGCCTGGGGGGGAGCGGCGGCGCGATCATCGACGCGCTAACAGAACAAGAGCGCCGCGTGTTGGCGCTGGTTGGGGACGGGATGACCAATCGAGAGATCGCCGCCGCGCTGCACCTGAGCGAAAAGACGGTCAAGAACTACGTCAGCACCCTGCTCGGCAAACTGCACGTGCAACGGCGAGCCGCCGCGGCGGCAATAGCCGCCAAGCAGAAGCTCTCCTAAGCTGCAGACCCGGATTGTTCCGTCGGGGGGCCAAAGGTCCCGGGACCTTTGGCCCTCATCGTTGTCCTCAACGGCCCTACTGGGGCGCGCGTGTATGAACTACGGTAACGGCATGAGCCGCGGACGGCGCGGTCCGAGAATGCGCCGGGCGGCACATCGAGATATCGGGCAACCGGGGAGGCACCTTTATGGCGGCAACGCGCATCCGATACAGTCAGGAGTTGCAGGAGGCGGTCGCGCGACACGGGCTGCTCAGTAGATACGACGCCGCCGTCCGAGAGGCCGTCGCGGTCCTCGCCGGTCGCTTCACCGAGGTGCGCCTCTCCCCGGCGTGGGCGGCGCCCGACGAGGGCGCGGCGGTCGGGGAAGACGGCGCAACGCTTCACCTCACAGTACTGCCGCTGCGCTTTGCGAACCCGTTCGGGCTCACGCGATTCCTCCGTCACGAACTGGGACACGTTGCTGATATCCTCGACGGCGCGTTTGGATACGGGAACGTCCCGGAAGATCTGGCGGCGACGCCGACACTGCGGCGGCGGTTCAAACTCCTCTGGGCGTGCTGTGTCGACGGACGAACCGCGCGGCTCGGCGGGTCGCCGCTGCATACCCCGGCGGAGTACGAGGTCGAGTTTCTGCGGCAGTTTCCGGGGCTCACGGACGGAGCCGCCCGGGTGGCTGTCGGCGGATTGTGGGACAGAGAGCGGCCGTGCTACTGGTGTCTGATGCGGATGGCGGCCGATCTCGCCGCGCAGCCTGTCGCGTCGCTGTCCGTTGCCGGCCCGGCCATCGTGGACGAAACGTGGTGCGCGACAGGACGGACCTAACGTGTGCCGGCAAGGGACAAGAGAAACTCAAGGCGAAAACGTGAGGCGAGGTGCGCGTGACGGGTCTCGCCGTACTGGTCGGGGCCGTGGTGGCGCTCGGACCCGGGTCGCACGCCGCCACTACGACGCAGGCCGGTGACGTGCCGGGGACGACGTTTACCTGTTCTACGATTCGAACGCCGCCACGCTGGATCCCACGGACTCGCCAACTCGAAGCCCGGGACGAAGATTTTCCCCGTGTCGATGCAAGGGTATGTGATCATGCTCTAACGCGCATCGAGCGCGGGGCACGGATAACGGATCGGTGGGGCAGCAGGGCCGCGCCGCCTGAGCGGTCGGTGCCGGTGGAACGACAGCCGCCGGCCGCTAGCGCGGCGGTCCTCCCCCCGTCTCGCGTCACGATGAGAGGCTGACGATGCCTACGGTATCGATCGAGACGCTGGACTGGCTAGCCCTTGGCGTCGGTGCCCACGCTGCGGTGATGCTGTTGCTGTTCCTGCGGTTTCTCGAGACCCGCGAGCGGATCGTACTGTGGTGGACGGGCGCCTACGTCCTGTTCACACTGCACGTGGTGGCCGAAGCGGCCGCGATGCGCACGGCAGAACCCTGGCTCTTCTTCGCACGGCACGCGGCAATCGTTGCGGCGTCGCTGGTCATGCTCTCGAGCGTTGCCGCGGGGTGGCGGAATCTGAGCCGGCGTCATCTGCTTGCCGGCGCGGCCGGGCTCGCCGCGTCTGCGCTCGCGGCGTCGGCACTCGGCGCGCGCGCGGGGACTTGGTGGCTCATGGTGTGGCCCCCGTCTGTCTTCGCGGCGGCCGCCTTCCTCGCCTCGGCATACTTCCTGCGGCAGACCGAGGGGCGTACGCGGCAGTGGGGAACAGCGCTGCTCTTCTGGGGACTTGTCTTGACCGGCCTGCACGGGCTCGATTACCCGCTCTTACGGCCGCTGGCTCCGCTGCCGGGTGCGCTGGCGTCGGGGGTGTTCACGCTGCTCTTTGGGACCGGCATCGTGCTGCGGGCCAATCAGCGGGTTCGCGAGTTGACGGTCCTCAACGCTGTGCGCGGGACGCTCCTGGCGAAAGTGTACACCACACAGGAGGACGAACGCCGGTGGATCTGCCGGACGCTGCACGAGGAGGTCGGGCAGATGCTGTCGGCCCTCATTATGTCACTGGACGGGACCGAGCGATACTTCGCCGAAGCGCCGTCGGCAACCACCCGGCAGATCGCACACATCCGGGGCGTTGCCGAGAAGACCTTGGACGAAATCCGCACGATCGTCAACGATCTGCGGCCCACGCTCCTCGATGAGCTTGGGCTGCGCGCGGCCGTGTGCGCTCACGCGCGCCGCGTGCTGGCGCCGGCGGGGGCCTCGGTCGAGATCGAGATCGACGACCTCACGACCCGCTTTCCGCCGCGGATCGAAGTGGTGCTCTTTCGCATCCTACAGGAGTCCCTCACCGACATCGCCAAGCATGCAGGCGCCACCCGCGTCGGCGTGCGCATCGCGCGCGCGGACACGATCGTGTATGCGACGGTAACGGATAACGGCGCGCGATTCGAACCGGCGGTGAGTTTGCGCACCGGCGACGCGCGCACCATCGGGCTGTTCGCCATGCGGGAGAGGGCCGCCGCCATAGGCGGGCAGGTGAGTACGTGCACCCTGCCGGGAGTCGGAACGCAGATCGAGATAACGCTTCCATGCGGCGGGGAACCCGTAGAACCGGGGCCTCAGCCTCTGTTACCGTTGGCGGGCCTGTAGACAGCCCAACACTCAGGAGGCGCAAACGATGCGGCAGGCGTGCACGGCGATCTTGGCTCTCGTTCTAACCGGCGCGGCGGTCCTCAACCCTGTGATCCCCCGCGCGCCCGTCGAGGCCGCCGGGCCGACGGTGACCATTCCCGGAGATTCGTACCTGCCGCCGTCGATCATGATCGATGCCGGACAGACGGTCACCTGGATCAATAAAGATACCGATCCGCACGTCACTACGACGATGCCCGGTACTCCGGCGTCGTTCACGCTCGTCCACCCGCCGGGGAAGCCGGCGTCGTTCAAGTTCACTACGGCCGGGATCTACCCGTACTACTGTCTCGACCATGCCACCTTCAACACAACGCTCCGGCGGGCCGCGGCGCGCAAAGAAGCGGATACGTTCCCGGTGGCCATGGAAGGGCTCATCGTGGTCAAGGGACCGGAGCTCACGGGAATGCCGTCCGCGACGGTGAAGATCTCCGGGGACACCTATGCGCCCGATATCGCGGTTGTGCGGGTCGGCGGCAAAGTAACCTGGATCAACGCAGATCGCGCCGCGCACACGGCGATCTTCACGGGTGGCGGCGCGCCAAAACTCACGATCGCCGCCGGCAAGAGCGGCTCGGCCACATTCGCGAAGCCGGGGATTTACTTCTTCTACGATGAGCGGTTCGCGATGTACAACACCAAACTGGGGCTCGCGGCGGCCAAGAAGGGGGCGCCCCACTTTCCCGTCGCCATGCAGGGATACGTCGTGGTGCTCTAAGAGCCTCGTGTCCGCCCGGCGGACCGCCGCCGGGCTTCGCATGGGACGGCCGGCGATACGGGCCTGCGACATACACTGGGCTGCCGGCGGGCCGACCGGGATGGCGGCCGTCCTGTCTACGGCGGTCCTGTACGGAGATCGGCGCGCCGACCCGAACCGGCCGGCGTCATGGCGTCTACGTGCGGGCTCTCAGTCAAAAGCGAGGGACGTCGAGAGGTCCCGGTTCGCGTCGATCTGCGCTTTCAGGTCCGCGATCTTCTGCTCCGCGGTGGCAATGGCATCGGCGCCGGCGATGAAGCGGCGCGGAGGTGGCTCCTGGCTCGCAATCGTGATGAGCGCGCGCGCGAGCTTCGCCGGGTCCCCGGATTGGTGGCCGTTCTGGGCTTTCCAGTACTCGACCAGGGGCCCTCTGCGCTCGTCGTAGTCGGCGATGGACGGCGCGGCGTAGTTCGTCGATTGCTCCGTGAGGAGTTCCGTGCGGAAGAATCCCGGATTGACGATCGTCGTATTGATGCCAAACGGTGCGACCTCGGCATGCAGCGACTCCATCCACCCCTCAAGACCAAATTTCGACGCGGCGTAAGCCGTCACGAAGTCGTAACCGGCGGCGAGGCCCGCTGTCGAAGAGATCGAGATGATGTGCCCCGAGCGCTGCTTGCGCATCACCGGCAGGACCGCGCGGGTGACGTTCATCGGACCGATGAGGCTCGCGGCCAATTGGCGATCGAACTGCTCCGGCGTCAACTCCTCGAAGTAGCCGGCGTAGAAGCTCGCCGCGTTGTTTACCAGCACGTCGATGCGACCAAACCGGTCGACTGCGGCCTTCACAGCCGCCTTGGCATCGGCACGGCTCGTGACGTCTAGCTTGACGGGCAACAAGTCGTTCGACTGTCCCAGGGCCTTCGATACGCGAGCGGTGTCCCGGCCAGTGGCCACGACGGCGTACCCGACCGCCAGGGCCGCCTTGGCGAAATCGGCACCCATGCCCCGGCTCGCTCCGGTGATGAACCAGACCTTCTTGTTACTCACGACATCTCCATCCTCTCTAGGCGCGAGACTTGAAACGCTCGATGCGGTACGCGATCTCGGGTCCGTTGTCCCCCTCGTACGCGAGTTGCGCCATCGCCAGGGCGAACGGCTCCAAGTATCTGGCGATTCGCAGCGGTCCAGCATCCACGGGTTCAAAGCCAACGTCACGAATCAGCGTCGCCGCGACGTCTTTGGCGGCCCGGTCATTGCCGCAGTACATGAGGCTCGGCCGGCGCCGCTAGCGTCGGCGGTTACTGAAAAAGGCCCGTAAGTGATCGACGCACATACGGCCATCTCTTCGAAACGATCAAACCGATTCCGGTCGAATGGCCGGAGGATCTGCTCTGGCCCTCCGGTTACCCGTGGGAAGACAGGGCGAAGCCTGCTACGGGCAGTGACACTGATAAAATCAGGAGCAAAGCCCGCTAACCCTGCCTGCTGCGAACAGTGACATTGTACTGACAAACCCAGAACCAAACCCCGATAACCCTTGATAAATAAGGTCTAGAGATGGTCGGGGAGGAGGGACTTGAACCCTCGGCCTCAGCGTCCCGAACGCTGCGCGCTACCAAGCTGCGCCACTCCCCGGCTTTGATTGCATGGGTGCCGGCCGCGGGTCGGCCAGCGGGCCTCATTGTAGCATCCGGCGCGGGCCGCGCACAATGCGGCGGCGGCGGGGCGGGCAGGAGGCCGCGAATGCGGCCGGAGGTCCCGCGTAGACGGGGCAGGAGGCGGCGAATGCGGCCGGAGGTCCTGCGTAGACGGGGGAACGCGCCCGCCGGAGGAGAACGCTGTCGGCTGTATGGACGAACTGCACGTGGTGCGCGACGGCGCCGTCGCCACGGTCACCCTCAACCGGCCCGAGAAGCACAACGCGATTACGGTGGCGATGTGGGAAGCGCTGCCCGGCGTGCTGGCGCCGCTCGCGGCGGACGCGGCCGTCCGCGCCGTCGTGGTGCGCGGCGCCGGGGAGGAGGCGTTCGCCTCCGGCGCGGACATCTCGGAGTTCGGCCGCGTGCGGAACGGCGCGCCGTCGGCGCGGGCGTACAGCGCGCTGGTGGCCGCGGCCGAGCGCGCGCTGGCGGACTTCCCAAAGCCGGCGATCGCGATGGTCCACGGGTTCTGCGTCGGCGGCGGCCTCGAACTGGCGCTCGCGTGCGATCTCCGGTGGACGAGCCCGTCGGGGCGGTTCGGCATCACCGCCGCGCGCCTCGGGATCGTGTACAGCCCCGACGCGACGAGGCGTCTCGCGCGCCTCGTCGGTCCGAGCCACGCGCGCGACCTGCTCTTCAGCGGGCGCCTCGTCGATGCGGCGGAGGCGCGCACGATGGGACTCGTCAACCGCGTCTGCCCGTCCGGCGAGCTGGAAACGGCGACCTACGCCTACGCGGACATGCTCGCGCGACAGGCGCCGCTGTCGCAGCGTGGCGCGAAAGCGATGCTGCAACGACTGGCAGGGGAGGGAACGATGAGCGACCAGGACATCGCCGCGTTCGTCGAGGCCGCGTACGAGAGCGCGGACTACCGCGAGGGTGTGCGGGCGTTTCTCGCGCGCCGGCCCGCCCGGTTCGAGGGCCGTTGACAATGGGACCGCTCGACGGCATCCGGGTGGTCGACCTGACGCGGTTTCTCGCGGGTCCCTTCTGCACGCAGGAACTGGGCGACTTCGGGGCCGACGTGGTCAAGATCGAGCCGCTCGACGGCGACCACTCCCGGAACCAGACCCTCCGGCCTCACCTGGTCGGCAACAGTTACTTCTTCGCCGGGGCCAACCGCAGCAAGCGCAGCATGGCCCTCGACGTGACGAAGCCGGCCGGGCGGGAGGTCGTCCTCCGGCTGGCGCGCCGCGCCGACGTCGTGATCGAGAACTTTCGGCCCGGAGTCATGGAGCGCCTCGGCTTCGGCGCGGCCTCGCTGCGCGAAGACAATCCGCGCCTCATCTACTGCGGCGTGACGGGGTTCGGGCAGACCGGCCCGTACAGCGGCCGTCCGGGATTCGATCAGGTGGGGCAGGGCATGTCCGGCTTCATGAGCATCACCGGCCAGGAGCCGACCGGGCCGACCCGCGCCGGGATCGCGCTCGCCGATCTCTACTGCGCGATGACCGCCTGCCGCGGCGTGCTCTACGCACTGCTGGCGCGAGAGCGGACCGGGCGCGGGCAGGACGTGTACGTGTCGATTCTCGACTCGATGGTCTCGCTGCTGACGTGGAGCGCCGGGATGTACTTCGAGACGGGCACGCCGCCCGGCTTGGCCGGGAACTACCACCCGCTCGCGTCGCCGTTCGGCGTGTACCAGACCCGGGAGGGATCGTTCAACCTGTGCGCGGGCAATGAGGTCATGTGGCGGCGGCTGTGCGAGGCGATCGGCAAGCCGGAGCTCGCCGAGGACCCGCGCTTTCAGAACGTGAACGCCCGCGTCGCGAACCGTCCGGCGCTCAACGCAATCCTGACCGAGGCGTTCAAGAGCCGGACGAGCAACGAATGGGTGCAGTATCTCAACGAGCGCGGCGTCGCCTGCGGACCGATCTACAACCTCGCGGAAGTGTTCAGCGACCCGCAAGTCCTGCACAACGGGATGCTGGTGGAACGGCCGCATCCCGTCCACGGCGCCGTCAAGCTGATCGGCATCCCGATCAAGCTCTCCGAGACGCCCGGCGAGATCCGCCGGGTCCCGCCGATCCTCAACGAGCACGCCGACGAAATCTTGACGGAGGCGGGGTACGCCCCCGGCGAGATCGCGAAGCTGCGGGAAGCCGGTGTGCTGGGCGCCCGGCCCGCGGCGCGGGGATGACGCCGGACCGGTGACCCCCTCGCCTCCGCCCACCGGGCCGCTCGCGGGCCTCCGCGTGCTCGACCTCGGCAACATGATCGCGGGGCCGTTTTGCGCCCGCCTGCTCGGGGACTTCGGCGCCGACGTCATCAAGGTGGAGCAGCCGGGACGGGGCGACCCGGTCCGGGGCTGGCGGAGCCAGTACCGGGGCCACTCTCTTCTATGGAAGACAATGAACCGGAACAAACGCGCCGTCACCCTGGACCTTCACGCGGAAGAGGGACAGGCCATCGCGCGCCGGCTCTACGACGCCTGCGACATCGTGGTGGAGAACTTCCGGCCGGGCGTGCTCGAGCGCTGGGGGCTCGGCTACGCGCAGGTGCGGGAGGCGGCTCCCCGCCTCATCATGGTGCGCATCAGCGGGTACGGCCAGACCGGTCCGTACCGTGACCGGGCGGGATTCGGCGGGGTGGCCGAGGCGATCTCCGGGGTCCGCTTTCTGACCGGGTACCCCGACCGGCCGCCGACGCGGGTTGGGTTCGCGCTGGCCGACACCGTGGCCGGTCTGTACGGGGCGTTCGCCGCGATGGCCGCGGTGTCGGAGCGCGCGCGCAGCGGCCTCGGTCAGGAGATCGACGTCGCGCTTACGGAAGCCACCTTCAGCCTGCTCGACGATTTGCTTGCCGCGTATCAGAAGCTCGGCCACGTGGCCGAACGGCACGGTACCGGACTGCCCGGGGTCGCGCCGAGCAGCATCTATCCGACGCGCGACGGGCAGTACATCGTGATCGGCGCCAACAACAACAATGTGTTCCGCCGGCTCGCAACGTTGATGGGCCGCGAGGACTGGCTCGCCGACCCCGGCCTGGCCAACGACCAGGGACGCGGCGGGCGCCAGGCCGAGCTCGACGCCGCGGTCGGCGCGTGGACCGCGCAGCACGATCTGGGCGCGCTTAACGAGCTGCTCGCCGCGCACGGGGTTCCGGCGGGGCCGGTCTACGACATCGCCGGCGTCGCCGCGGACCCGCAGTTTCGCTTCCGCGGGGCGATCGCCGAGGTGGACGATCCCGACGTCGGGCCGCTCGCGCTGCCGGGGGTTGTGCCGGTGATGAGCCGGACGCCCGGCCATATTGCCTGGGCCGGGGCGCGGCAGGGCCAGCACAACGCGGAAGTCTACGGCGAGGTGCTCGGGCTGAGCGGCCGGGACGTCGAGGCGCTCCGGGACCGCGGGGTCATCTGAGGCCGGCCTTGGCGAGGTGGATGCGTTCATGAAGCTGCCCGGGGCTGTGACGATCTCGGAAGTGGGGCCCCGCGACGGGTTCCAACTCGTCGGCCGTGTGATCCCAACCGAGACCAAGATCCGCGTGATCCGCGCGCTCTACGACGCCGGTGTGCACGACATCGAGGTCACGTCGTTCGTGTCGCCGAAGGCCGTGCCGCAGTTCGCGGACGCGGACGAGGTTGCGCGCGCCGCGCTGCGGCTGCCGGGACTGCGCGCGTCGGCCCTCGTGCCAAACTTGAAAGGCCTGGAGCGCGCGCTCGCCGCCGGCATTCGCGCCGTGACGGTGGTGATCGGGGCGACCGACGCGTTCAATTCGGCGAACGTCCGGATGACCGTGAGCCGATCGCTCGAGCAGCTGGCCGCGATTACGGAGGCGGCGCGGGCGCTGCCGGGGGCGTCCATCGAGGCCGGCATCGCGGTCGCGTTCGGCTGTCCTTATACCGGACCGGTGCCGCTCGACGCGGTGGAGGCGATCGTCGAGCGGGCGGCGGCCCTCGGGATCACCTCGGTCAGCCTCGGCGACACGATCGGTGTCGCGACGCCCACGCAGGTCGCCGGCGCCGTAGCCCGGCTGGCGGGAATCTACCCCGGCGCCCGCCTCGCGCTGCACCTGCACGACACGCGCGGCATGGGGCTCGCCAACGTCCTGGCCGGGCTGGACGCGGGCGTGACCACGTTCGACGCCGCGATCGGCGGCCTCGGCGGTTGCCCGTTCGCGCCCGGCGCGACCGGCAACATCGCGACCGACGACACCAACTATATGCTGCGCGGGATGGGCATCGAGACCGGCATCGACCAGGAGGGCCTTCTCGCCTGCGGCCGGCTGGTGGCCGAGACCGTAACGGCGGACCTCCCGAGCCACGCGCTCCGGGTGCACCTCAGCCGGGCCCGACCGACGAGTTAGAGTGGTTTCGCAGGATTTTTCTCACGTTTCTCGAACTACGCCGGGACATTAACGCCGAATAACCTACGCAGCACTCATCGGAGCAGACAATGGCGCAGACGTTGCGGGACTGGTACCGCTACCTCGAACGGCAGATGCATGTCTCCCTCCCGGAACCGGTCACGTCCTTGAACGCCGGCCCACCCGACGCGCTCAGCCGTCAGATCGGTGCGGTCGAGCCGGCCGGCTCTAGGCCTGCGGCTTCAATTTCGTCGTGGCCCGCGGCGGGTCCGCGGGCACGAGCCAAAATCGCGCCGGCCGCCACGAAATCACCGCCGGCCCAGCCGAACCCGGTCGCGGTAGCCGCCGCCGTGG
This sequence comes from bacterium, assembly GCA_035308905.1. Taxonomy (NCBI): domain Bacteria; species bacterium. Next base: position 14,487 of record DATGFS010000065.1, read on the forward strand.
GCGCCCGGGCTACATCCGGGACGCCCGGCGAGGCCGGCGGCGGGCAGGGCTCGCGGGCGGCCCTTGAAGCCGAGGCCCGCGCCGACGCCGTCCGCCGGAGTCTCGGCGCCGGGCCCGATCAGCGGGCACTGCCGATGGAGCTCGGCCCGCGTGGGCGGGGCGGCCGGCGCCCGATCACGGAGAGCCGCGAGGAGATCATTCGCCGGCTGCTCGATCCCGAGATCAGCCTGCACGAGGCGGCCGCCGTGCTCAACCTGAGCAAGGCGACCGTGCGCCGCTACACCGACCAGGGGAAGCTGGCGTGTCTACGCACCGAGGGCGGGCAGCGGCGGTTTCGCCTGTCCGCGCTGCTCGGCTTTCTCGACGTGCAGTCACAGGCGCGCGGCGAGACCGCCGGGTAAGTGCACGTTGGCCTGTTCACGGATTCCTACCGGCCGCGCACGAGCGGCGTGGTGACGGCGGTCGAGACGTCGGCGCGGCAGCTGCGGTCGCGCGGCCACCGGGTCTCCATCGTGGCGCCGGCGTACCCCGGTTACGCCGACGTGGACCCCGACGTCGTGCGCGTCCCGTCGGTCACCCCGCCGGGCCACCCCGACTTTCCGCTGGCGCTGCCGTATCCCGGCCGTGCGCTGCGGGCCGTGCGCGCGCTCGGCCTCGATCTCGTGCACACGCACTCGCCGTTTCTGCTCGGCGGCATGGGCTGGTGGGCGGCGCGGGCGCTGGGGCGCCCCGTGCTCTTCACGTACCACACCCGGTACGACGAGTACGCCCACTACGCGCCGGTGGTCGGCGAGCTTGCCCGGCCGCTCGTGAGCGCCTACGCGACGGTCTACTGCAACCAATGTGACTGCGTGCTTGCGCCGCTCCCGTCGATCGCGGCGCTGCTGCGCGACGCCGGCGTGCGCGTGCGGGTGGTCGTGGTGCCGAGCGCGGGCATCGACGTCTCGGCCTTTGCGCCGCAGCCAGGGTTCGCGGGGGACGAGCGGACGGCCGTGCGCGGCCGGTTCGGGGTGCCGCCCCGCTCGCCGCTCCTCGTGTTCGTCGGGCGCCTGGCGCGGGAGAAGAACGTGGCGCTCCTGCTCGCGGCGCTCGCGGCGCTGCCGTCCGAGGTGCGGCTGCTGCTCGTCGGCGACGGTCCCGAGCGCGCCGCCCTCGAGGCGCAGGCGAAAGACGCCGCGCTTACCTCGCGCGCGGTCTTCGCCGGCACGCAGCCGCCGGCGGTGGTCGCCCAGGTGCTGGCGGCGGCCGATCTTTTTGTCTTTCCGTCGACGACGGAGACGTTCGGGATCGCGATGATCGAGGCGATGGCGGCGGGCTGCGCCGTGGTGGCCGTGCGGGCCCCCGCCTCGTCCGATCTCGTCAGGGACGGCGAGACGGGGCGTCTCGTTCCGGCGGATCCCGGCGCGTTTGCGGAGGCCGTCCGCGACCTGCTGGCGCAGCCGGCCCGGCGCAGCGCGATGGGTGGAGCCGCCCGGGCGGCCGCGGCGGACTACGACCAGGCGCGCGTCACCGATCGCCTGTTGATCGTCTATCAGGAGCTGCTCGCGCGCCAGCGCGTCGCGGGAGGGGGACTCACGTGCGTCTGAAACGGCTCGAGCTCACGGGGTTCAAGACGTTCGCGGACCGCACCGCCTTGGAGTTCTCCCCGCGCCTGACCGCGATCGTCGGCCCCAACGGCAGCGGCAAGAGCAACATCTTCGACTCGATCCGCTGGGCCCTCGGCGAGGGCAGCCTGCGCGCGCTGCGCGGCGTGCGCAACGAGGATGTGATCTTCGCCGGCAGCGAGCGGCGCCGGCCGCTCGCCATGGCGGACGTGACGCTGGTGCTCGACAACGGGGACGGCACGCTCATGATGCCCCTCGACGGCGACGACGCCGCGCCGACGCCGCTCGCGTTCGCGGAGGTCACGGTGACGCGGCGGGCGCTGCGGGCCGCCGACAGCCGCTATTTCATCAACACCCTCCCGTGCCGGTTGCGCGACATTCAGACGATGTTTCTCGGCACCGGTCTCGGCGGGCACACCTACGCGCTCGTGACGCAGGGCGAGGTCGACCGCATGCTCGACGCGACGCCCGAAGAGCGGCGGATGATCCTCGAGGAGGCCGCGGGCCTCGCGAAGTTCAAACGCCGCCGGCACGACGCGGAGCGCCGCATGGCGGCCGCGGACCAGCTGCTGCTGCGCGTGGCGGACATCCTCGCGGAGCAGGACGCGCGGGTCGAGACCCTCGCGGCACAGGCCGATGCCGCGCGGCAGTATCAGGCCTACACGCAGGAGCTGCGCGGGCTCGAGCTCGCCGTTCAGGTCGAGGAGGTCCGGCGGCTGGCCCGCGCGCAGAAGCGCGTTCAGGACCAACTCGAGCAGATCGCGGTGAAGCGCCGCGACGTCGAACGATCGCTCGCGGCCCTCGCGGAAGAACGGGCGGCGCTGGACCGGCGCGCCGCGGACGCGGGCCGGGAGTGGGACGACGCCCAACGGTCGCTCGTCCGGCTGACCGAGCGCCGGGCGGCCGAGGAATCCGCCGCGCAGCTGCTCGCCGAACGCCGGCGGGGCGTCGCCGCGCAGCGGGCCCGGCTCGACGCGGAGATCGCCCGTGAAGGGGCGGAGGCCGGCCGTCTCGCCGATGAGCGCGACGACCTCGCGCGCCAGGACCGGTCGCTCGCCGCCGAGGCGGAGCGCCGCCGCGGAGACGTGGCCGCCGCGCAGGACGCCCTGCTGCGGCTGGAAGAGAGCACCGCGCGAGACGAGGCGAGGGCGGCGCAGGCGCGAGATGACGCGCGCGCGCTCGCGGATTCCCGCGCGCGGGCACATGCCGATTTCGCCACGGCGGACGCGCGGGTGGCGGCCTATCTCGATCGGGCCGCGGCGATCGCCGGCCGGCTGCGGCATCTGCGCGAACAGGCCGCGGAGATCACCGCACGGCGGGAGACGCTGACCGCCGAGCTGGCGCAGATCACGGCCGCCCTCGACGCCCGGCGCAGCGCGCTGCGCGCGCTGCGCAACGAGCACGAGCAGGGCGAGGCGCACCGCGACGAACTGCTGGCGGAGGTCCGCCGGGTGGAGATGGAGCGCGAGACGCTCCGGTCGCGTCTTGCGTTTCTCGAGGAGGCGCACGCGCAGTTCCGAGGCTACGATGCCGGCGCGCGCGATCTGCTCCTCGCCCGCCGCCGCGAGCCGGAGCGCTTTACGGCGCTGCGGGCCGTCGTGGCCGAGGTGATTCGCGCGCCGCGGGAGATCCGTCCGGCCGTGGAGGCCGCGCTCGGCGCGGCCGCCTCGGCGCTGATCGTCGGGACGATCGACGACGCCCACGCGCTGCGGCAGGCCGCAGGCGGCGAGGCCGGCGAGATCGCCTTCCTGCCCCTCGCGCTCGTCCGGCCGCTGCCGGCGCCGGCGCTTCCCGCCGAGGCCGCCGCGGATCCCGGGTTTGCCGGCCGGGTCCTCGACCACATCGAAGTCGAGGGAGAGCACGCCGGCGCGGTCCGCGGCCTCTTGGGCGACGCCGTGTTCGCACGCGACCTCGAGGCGGCCGTCCGCATCCGGGCCGCCGGCTACGAAGGCCGGATCGTCACGCTGGCCGGCGACGGGGTGTCGGCGCTCGGAGTGGTGACCACCGGCCGCCGCGCGCCCGGGCAGACCGGGACGGTGGGACGGGCCGAGGAGATCGCCGAGGCCCGCGCCGCCCTCGAGCGGCTGGAGGCGGCGGCGCGCGACTGCGCCGCGCGGATCGACGCCGCGACGGCGCGGCTCCGGGAGATGGAAGCGGCGGTCGCGCAGGCGGACGCGGGCATCACCGAGGAAAGCGACCGGCGGGGCGACGCCGACCGGCGGCTCGTGCTGCTCGACGCCGAGCGCGCCCGCATCGACGACGAGCTCGCCGCGCTGGCCGCGGAAGCGCGGGCGGCGGAGGACGCCGTTCGGGAACACGAGCAGGCCCGGGACCGGTTCGCCGCGGAGGCCGCCGCGCTCGAGCAGCGGATCGCCGGGCTGGAGGGCGAGGCGGAGGATCTATCGGTCCGGCTGCGCGATCAGGCGCTCGCCGCCCGCGGCGCCCGGGAGGCGCTTACCGAGGCGCGCGTCGCCATTACCGAGTTGGAGGGACGTCGCGCGGGCGTCCGCGCCCGCGCCGCCGAGGCCGAGCGGAGCATGGCCGCGGCGGACGAGCGGCGCCGGGCGCTCGAACTGGAGGGCACCGGCCTCGATGCCGACGCCGCCGCGCTTGAGGCGGAAGAGGCGGCCGCGCGGGAGCGGTGCGCCGCGTTGACCGGGGAAGGCGAGCGCCTCGAGGCGTCACTCGCGGCGCTCGACGAAGAACGCGCCGCGGTCGCGGGACGCCGGGCCGAAGTGGAGCAGCAGCACGCGGACGCGGCCGGCCGCGCGGAGGCGCTCGCGGAAGACGTGCACCGTGTCGAGCTCCGGCAGGCCCAGGTGGACGCGGAGATCGGCAGCGCGCGCCGGCGCATCGAGGAAGAGTTCGGCCTGCCGTTCGATCGCGCCGCATCCGAGGCCCCCGAGTCGATCGAGCGCGACGAGACCCTCGGCCGCATCGAGGCGCTGCGCGGCCTCATCGCGTCGCTCGGACCGGTCAACCTGATCGCGATCGAGGAGCACCGCGCCGCGGTGGCCCGCGCGGACGCGCTGCGCGAGCAGTACGACGACGTCGCGGGAGCGCTCGAGGCCCTGCGGGGCCTGATCGCGGACCTCGAGACGGTGATCCGCGAGCGGTTCGAGGAGACCTACCGCGCCGTCAACGACGAGTTCAGCGGGCTGTTCGTGCGGCTCTTCGGCGGCGGCCGCGCCGGGTTGGATCTCGTCACGGTGGAGGGCAGCGACGAGCCCGGCATCGACATCGTCGTGCAGCCGCCGGGGAAGAATCTTCGTAGCCTGAGCGCCCTGAGCGGGGGCGAGCGCGTCATGGTATCGCTCGCGTTGATCTTCGCGATGCTGCGCGTGCGGCCGAGCCCGTTCTGCGTCTTCGACGAGGTGGAGGCGGCGCTGGACGAGGCGAACACGCGCAAGGTGGCCGAGGTGCTGCGTGAGCTCACCGAGCAGACGCAAATCATTATCATTACGCACAACAAGGCGACCATGGAGTCGTGCGACGTGTTGTTCGGCGTGACGATGGAGGAGCCCGGGGTCTCGCACATGGTGTCGGTTCGGCTGCAGGAGGCCGCGCAGACAGGAGAGGACGCGCAGCTCGAGCAGCAGCCCGTCGGTTGAGCACGCCGGTCCCCTCGACGGGGGCGGCGCACACGGGGACGTAGCGGCGATGGCAGGGAGCGGATGGTTCGGCCGGTTTCGCGAGGGCCTGGCGAAGACGCGCCAGGCCCTCGCCGCGCAGCTCGACGGTCTGATCGGGCGCGAGATCGACGAGTCGTTCTACGATGACCTGGAAGAGGCGCTGCTAGCGGCGGACCTCGGCGTCCAAGCGACCGAGACGGTGATCGCGCGCCTCCGGAGCCGCGCGCGCTCGGGCGAATTGGGCGCCGCGGCGCGGACGCCCGAGGGCCTGCGGCGGGCGCTCGCCGAGGTCGTGCTCGCCACACTCGGCGAGCCCGCGCCCCTCCGCCTCGAGCCGCGGCCGGCCGGCATCGTCGTCCTCGGGGTCAACGGCGCGGGCAAGACGACGACGATCGGCAAGCTGGCCCACCGCTTTCGCGCCGACGGCCGGCGCGTGATCGTCGCCGCGGCGGACACATTCCGGGCCGCGGCGATCGACCAGCTGGCGGTATGGACCGACCGCGCCGGGGTGGAGCTCGTGCGGCACGCGGAGGGCTCGGACCCGGCCGCGGTGGTGTACGATGCCGCGCAGGCCGCGCGCGCCCGCCACGCCGATGTGCTGATCGTCGACACCGCGGGCCGCCTCCACACGAAGACGAACCTCCTCGAGGAGCTCAAGAAGCTCGATCGCGTCCTGCGGCGCGAGCTGCCCGAGGCTCCGGTCGAGTCGCTCCTCGTGCTGGACGCGACCACCGGACAGAACGGGATTGCGCAGGCGCGGCAGTTCGCCGCGGCGCTGCCGCTGACCGGGGTCGTGCTGACCAAGCTCGACGGCACCGCGCGCGGCGGCATCGCCGTCGCGATCGCCGACGAGCTCAAGCTGCCTGTGCGGCTCGTCGGGTTCGGCGAGGGGATGGACGACCTGCAGCCGTTCGATCCGAAGGCGTTCGTCGAAGCCCTGCTGGCGTCATGAGGCGCGAGACGGAGGGACGCGTATGGATGGGATGCCGGACGCCGGGATGGTCCACCTGCGCAGCGGGCACTCTGTGCCGGAAACCGTGCAGCGGCTGCAGGCCTCGCTGCGCGCGCACGGCCTCACCATCTTCGGCCTGATCGATCACGGCAGCGAGGCGGAGAAGGCAGGACTGGCGATGCGGCCCACCCAGGTGCTCATCTTCGGCAGCCCCAAGGCCGGGACGCCCTTGATGGTGGCGGCGCCGACGCTCGCGATCGATCTCCCGCTCAAGGCCTTGGTCTGGGAAGACGCCGGCGGCGCCGTCTGGCTCTCCTACAACACTCCGGAGTACCTCCGCGAGCGCCACGGCGTGCCGGAGGACCTCATGAAGAACATCACGGGAGCCGGCGCGCTCTTGAAACAGGCCGCGGAGCCGTGAACCCCAACCGGGCGACCGATCACCTTGCAAACGAGCGCACCCTTCCCGCATGGCTGCGCACCGGGCTCGCCGTCGCCGTGTCGCCTTGAGTTTCTCGGGTAGCCGTGTGCTATACTGGCGTCAAGGACAATGCCTTTACAGAAGACACCTTCCACCCCGCGGCTCAACGGCCGCGCCCGCAGTCTCGCCGATCGGACCGCCGTGATCCGGCTGTTCGACGCGTACGCCGGCCTGCTGACGGCCCGCCAGCAGCGGCTGGTGCGCATGTACTACCATGAGGACCTGTCGCTCGGCGAGATTGCCGGCCGGCTCCGCGTCAGCCGGCAGGCCGTGTTCGACAGCCTGCGGCGCTCGGTGGACGAGGTGCGGCATCTCGAGGACCGGCTCCGCGTCCTCTCGGAGGCCGGGCGGAACGGGCGTGGCCGGGACGCCGCGGCCGCGCGCTTGCTCGCGGTCGAACGGGCGGCGGCGCGCTTGACCGAGGCCGGGGCGCCCACCGGCCCCCTGCTGCGGGCGCTGCGGGCGCTTCGCGAGGCGATGTGAGCACAATGGCGTCGCCCCGCCCGAGCGGGACTAGCCGGCGGAAGGCGCCGGCGTCGCATTACTTCACGCCGGCTCCGCCCCCTGACGAGGGCAGGCCGGCGCCCGGACGCGAGCGGACGATCCGCTTCGAAGACGGCGGCCGTGAGTTCCGGTTTCGCACAGCCCCAGGCGTCTTCTCGCGCGGCGGCGTCGATCGCGGGACGCGTCTGCTGCTGGAAGCGGTGGATCCCGCCGAAGCCGGCACGATCCTGGATCTCGGCTGCGGCTACGGCGCGCTCGGCATCGTGATGGCCGCCCGCAGCCCGCGGGCCCATGTGACGCTCGTCGACATCAATCCGCGCGCCACGGCCCTCGCCGCGGCCAACATCCGCGATAACGCGGCCGCCAACGCCGAGGCGCGGACCGGCGACGGCTGCGCGCCGGTTGGAGACGAGCGCTTCGACCTGATTCTGCTCAACCCGCCGATCCGCGCGGGCCGGACGGTGGTCGTGCGGCTCCTCGGCGAGGCGCGGGCGCATCTCGCGCCGGGCGGCCGCTTCTATCTGGTCGCGCGCACGAGCCAGGGCGCCCGGACGATCGCGCGGTGCATGGGCGAGGTCTTCGGCAGCGTGCGCGAGGTGGAGCGGGGCGGGGGATTTCGCGTGTACGAGGGCCGTGATGTTTGAGCAGCTGCAGTCCCGCCTCGGCGGCATCCTGAACCGGCTGCGCGGGCGGGGGGCTTTGTCCGAGGCGGACGTCGAGCAGGCGCTCCGCGAGATCCGTCTCGTCCTGCTCGAGGCCGACGTCAACGTCAAGATCGCCCGTGATTTCGTCGCCCGGGTGCGCGAGGCGGCCGTGGGGCAGGAGGTCTGGAAGAGCCTCACCCCGGGCCAGCAGGTCGTGCAGATCGTCCACGCGGAGCTGGTCCGGCTGCTCGGCGAGTCGCACCGCGCGCTCATGCCGGCGCCGAAGCCGCCGACCGTGATTCTGCTCGCGGGTCTCCATGGAACCGGGAAGACCACGACGGCCGGCAAGCTGGCCGTCCACCTCAAGAAGCGCGGCCGGGAGCCGGTGCTGGCCGCGGCCGACCTTTCGCGTCCGGCGGCGGTGCGCCAACTGGAGATCGTCGGCCAGCGGGCCGGGGTGACGGTGGTGTCGCCCGCGGCCGGCGAGGACGCGGTCGCCGTGGCGCGGCGCGCCCTCGAGGTGGCCCGCAGCCGCGTGGCCGACACGCTCATCGTCGACAGCGCGGGCCGCCTCCACATCGACGAGGACCTCGTCGCCGAGCTCGCGCGCATTCGCGAGGCCGTCGCCCCCCATTACACGCTGCTCGTCCTCGACGCGATGGCGGGGCAGGACGCGGTGCGCATGGCCGAAGGGTTCCACCGCGCGGTGCCGATCGACGGGGTGATCCTCACGAAGCTCGACGGGGACGCCCGCGGCGGCGCCGCCCTATCCGTGGCGGCCACCATCGGCGTGCCGATTCTCTACGTCGGCACCGGCGAGCGCCTCGACGCGCTGGAGCCCTTCCATCCGGACCGCATGGCGTCGCGCATTCTCGGCATGGGCGACGTGCTTACCCTGATCGAGAAGGCCCAGGAACAGGTGACGGCCGACGACGCGCGCGAGATGGAGCGCAAGCTGCGCCGCGCCGAGTTCACGCTCGAGGATTTCACGAAGCAGCTCCGGCAGGTCCGGGCGATGGGCCCGATCGACCAGGTGCTCGCAATGATACCGGGATTCAGCGCCAAACGCGCGGGCCTGCCCGGCGGGGGGGAAGTGGACGAGCGCGCGCTCGGCCGCCTCGAGGCGATGATCAACTCGATGACGCCGGGCGAGCGCCGGCATCCCGACGTGATCGACGGCAGCCGCCGCCGCCGGATCGCGCGCGGCAGCGGCACCTCGGTGCAGGAGGTGAACCGGCTGCTGCGCCAGTTCGCCGACGCGAAGAAGATGCTGAAGCAGATCGAGAGCATGGGGCGGCGCGCCGGCAAACTCGGCAAGCTGCCCACCTCGTTGGAGCCGTAAGGCCAGGACGAACGGCGCCGTTCCCGAGAGGCACCCGGCGCCGATTGAAGGCAGGAGGGGGACAGAACATGAGCGTCAAGATCCGGCTGACGCGGCGGGGGGCCAAGGGCCAGCCGTTTTACCGGCTGGTGGTGGCGGATTCCCACAGCCCGCGCAGCGGCAAGTATCTCGACAACGTGGGCTACTACAATCCGCGGACCGAGCCGTCGACAATGCACGTCAACACCGACAAGGTGCTGGCGTGGCTCCGCAAAGGGGCCCGGCCGTCGGACGCCGCCCGCGTCATCCTCGAAAAGACCGGCGTCCTCCGTCAGTGGGAGGAGAGCCGGGCCAAGGCGCCGCGGTGAAAGCCCTCGTCGAGCTCGTGGCGCGGTCGTTGGTCGACCATCCCGACGACGTCGTCGTCGAGGTTGTCGACGGCCCGCAGACGGCCACGATCGAGGTCCGGGTCGCGGCGGACGACGTGGGCAAACTCATCGGCCGCGGCGGCCGGATCATCAAGGCGATTCGCACGCTCGCGCGGGCCGCGGCGACGGGCAGCGGCAAGCGCGTGAACGTAGAGGTCCTGCGGCCGTAGAGGGCGCAGGAGCCGCGAAGGCGGCGGAGGCCCCCGCGCTAGACGGGGGGACGAAGGGGGACGGGCATGCCAACCATTACGGTGCAGCGGCCGGTCGTCATCAAAACGATCGTGACCGAGAGTTTCAAGCGGCTGTACGTCGCCGATCTCGAGGACGCCATCAAGCGCATCGAGGCGGTGGTGCAGCAGATCGACGTGCAGGCGAGGCGGTTCGACCTCGAGCGGCAGGTCTCGCCGCAGTCCCGCGCGGTGCGGCAGCAGCTCGAGATCGAGCGGGCGCGCCAGGACGCGGCGCGCGCGGAGCTCACCGCGCGGCTCCGCGAAGCGGAGGAGCTGAAGATCAACGAGGAGTTCACTCAGGGCACGATCGAGGGCATCGCCGAGCTCGTGGTCGGCGACAACCTGTTCGACAAGATCTCGCGCGCGGAGATCGTCGTGAAGGACGGGATCGTGATGGAGATCCGGGAAGGCGCCCCCGCGTCGTCGCCGTCTGCTTCGCCGTCCGCCTCGCCCTCGGGCCTGATCATGCCGGGGGCCTAAGGGCCGTCCGGGGACGCGGCGTGGCGTGTTCGCGCGGCTGGGCCTACGGCGTGGGCAAGAGCGGCGACGGCCGGCGTGACGGGCTCATCGTCGTGGGTGAAGTCACCCGTCCGCACGGCGTCCGCGGCGCGCTGCGCGTGCTGCCGATCACCGACTTCCCCGAGCGGCTGCTGCGTCTGCGGGAGGTGGCGCTCGTGCAGGGCGGCCGCGTGCGCACGATGGCGGTGGAGGCGGCCGAGCCGGCCGGCCGGTTCGTCGTCATGAAGCTGGCCGGCGTCGATACCCCGGACGACGCCGCGGCGCTGCGCGGCGCCACGATCGAGGTGCCGGCGGCGGACGCGGTGCCGCTGCCGCCCGGACAGTTCTACGTCTTTCAGATCGTCGGCCTCCGCGCGCGGACGCCCGGCGGCGAGGTGCTGGGCGAGGTCGTCGACGTGCTGCGGACCGGCAGCAACGACGTCTACGTCGTCCGGTCGGCCGCGGGGACAGAGACGCTGCTGCCGGCCGTCGAAGGCGTGATCGAGACCGTCGATCTGGCGGCCGGCGAGATCGTCGTGCGTCCCCCGGAGTGGTCGTGATGCGTATCGACGTGGTGACGATCTTTCCGGACGTGTTTCCCGGGCCGCTCGACGCGGGGGTGATCGGCCGCGGCCGCGCGCGGGGCCTGCTCGACCTGGTGGTCTGGGACCTCCGCGCGTTCACGGACGACCGCCACCGGACCGTGGACGAGCCGCCGTACGGCGGCGGGGCCGGCATGGTGATGAAGGCCGAGCCGTTCCTCCGCGCCGTGGACGTCATCCGGCGCGCCGCGCCGGCGCCGGGGCCGGTCCTGCTGACCAGCCCGCAGGGGCGGCGCCTCTCGCAGGCGTGGATCCGGTCCCTCGCCGCGGCGCCGCAGCTCACCGTCCTGTGCGGCCGGTACGAGGGAGTGGACGAGCGCGTCGCCGAGATCCTCGGCGCGGAAGAGGTCAGCATCGGCGATTACGTTCTGAGCGGCGGCGAACTGCCGGCGATGGTGATCGTCGAGGCCGTGGGCCGTCTCGTGCCGGGCGTGGTGGGCGAGGAGGCGTCGGTGCGCGAGGACTCGTTCTCGGCGGGGCTCCTCGATCACCCGCACTACACCCGGCCGGCCGATCTCGAAGGGCACGCCGTGCCGGAGGTGCTGCTGAGCGGGCATCATGAGGAGATCCGCCGCTGGCGGCGGCGCGAGGCGCTGCGGCGGACGCTCGCGCGCCGGTCCGATCTGGTGGACGAGGCTTCGCTCGACGAGGAAGCCCGCGGGTGGCTCCGCGAGTGGCGCGCGGCGCCGGATCAGGCCGGCGCGCGGCGCGGCGAAAGGGGCTGACGCCCTGAGCGCGCGCGTGCTATAATGCGCTGTCACTTCGGCCGGCCAGCATGAAGTTAGAGCCGCCGGCGCCCATGAAATCAAGGCCCGTGGGGGGCGTTTGTGTTATGGAGAGGGTCGTCGCGATCGAGCGCCAGCAGATGAAGACGGAACTGCCGCCGTTTGCCGCCGGGGATACCGTGCGCGTGCACATCAAGGTGGCGGAGGGCGGGCGCGACCGCCTCCAGGCGTTCGAGGGCACCGTGATCGGGCGCCGCGGCGGCGGACTGCGCGCGGCGTTTACCGTCCGCCGGATCTCCCACGGCGTCGGCGTCGAGCGGACCTTCCCGCTCCACTCGCCCCGCATCGAGAAGATCGAGATTCTCCGCAAGGGCCGTGTCCGCCGCGCCAAGCTCTTCTATCTGCGGGAAAAGATCGGACGGGAGAGCCGCATCAAGGAGAAGCGCTAGGCGTGGCATCGCTCAGCATCCCCACGATGATCCTGGGGGTGTCCGCACTGCTGGTTGCGTCCCGCATCGTCGTGAAGCGGGCGTACGCGATTCCGCCCGTCGTGCGCACGTCGATCATCGAAACGCTCGACGCGTGCATTTTCGCGGCCGTGCTCAGCCTCGTTATCATCACCTTCGTCGTCCAGGCCTTCTACATCCCGTCCGGCTCGATGGAACCGACCCTCATGGTGAACGACCGCATTCTGGTCGCGAAGTTTCTGTACCGGTTCGAGCCGATCGCCCGCGGCGACGTGATCGTGTTCCGGTATCCTCTGAACCCGCAGCGCGACTTCGTCAAACGGGTGATGGGCCTGCCGGGCGACCGGGCGCAGCTCAAAGAAGGCGTTGTGTACGTCAACGGCCAACGTATTTCCGAGAAGGGGTACACGATCAAGCCTGATTTCGGCAACTACGGACCCGTCACGGTGCCGCAGGGCCAGTTCTTCGTCCTGGGCGACAACCGGAACAACAGTGAGGACAGCCGGTTCTTCGGATACGTACCCCGTGACAACATTATCGGCAAGGCGATCTTTATCTACTGGCCGCCGCAGCGGATCGGCTTCGTCCACTGATCGGCCTTCCCTAAGCGGGCGGCACGGAGACCGCGCGTGCGCATGAGTGATCTTCGCCGCCTCACGGTGGCGGAGATCATCGAACGTCTCGCCGGCTATCGCATCCCTCCGGAATCTTTGCTTCGAGCCCTCGCGCGCGACCGCCGGGCCCTGGTGCGGCGTCTGGTCGCGCGCGCCCGGAAAGCGGCCGCCGCATCGCGCGCCGAGGCGGCCCGGCTCCGCGCGCTCTACCGCGAAGAGCGGCGCCGGCTGCGCATCGGGCAGGTCGTGGCCGGGATCGACGAGGTCGGCTGCGGGCCGCTCGCGGGCCCCGTCGTCGCCGCGGCGGTCGTGCTGCGGCCCTCGCCGCCGATCCGCGGCCTCAACGACAGCAAGCGTCTCACGCGGGAAGAGCGCGAGGCGCTCATCACGGAGATTCGCGAGCGCGCCGACGCGATCGCCTTGGGCGAGGCGTCGGTCGCGGAGATCGACCGCTGGAACATCCTCGGCGCGACGCGCCTGGCGATGCAGCGGGCGGTCGCGCAGCTGACGCCGCCGCCCGCCTTCCTGCTCATCGACGGGCGGCATGTGCTTCCGAACGGCTTCCCGCAGATCTCGATCGTGAAGGGCGACGCGACCTGCGCCTGTATCGCCGCGGCGTCGATCGTGGCCAAGATCGCGCGCGACCGGATGATGCGCGATCTGGACCGGGAGTACCCCGAGTACGGCTTCGCCCGGCACAAGGGGTACGCGACGGCGGAGCACCTGGCCGCCCTCGACCGGTACGGACCGTCGCCCATCCACCGCCGCGCCTTCCTGCCCGAGCGGCAGCTCGCGCTCTTCGCACCGGAGTCCCTCGAAGGCCCGTAGGGCAGGCGCGTGCCGGTCCGTTCGCCCCATGACCCACAGCGGCCAACCGCGGCCGCGAGAGGGTCGGTGCGGCGGACGCGCGGCCGCATCGGCGAAGAGGCCGCCGCGCACGCGCTCGCAGCACGCGGCTACCGCGTGCTCGTCCGGAACGTCCGCCTCGGCCGCGGTGAGATCGATCTCGTGTGCGAGCACGACGGCGACGTCGTGTTCGTCGAGGTCAAAACCCGGCGCGGGACGGCGTTCGGCACACCCGCCGAGGCCGTCACCGTGCGGAAGCAGCGAACGTTGCTCGCGCTCGCGATGCGGTATCTCGGCCGGACCGGCCGCGCGCACCGGACCTGCCGGTTCGACGTGGTGGAGGTGTGGCTGGCGGCGGGCGACCGGCCGATCCGCGTCGAGGTCGTGCGGGACGCCTTCCGAGGCTAAGCAGGACTTTCCGGACCCTCCCAAGAACCAGCAAGGCCGAGCGGCACGCACGCAATTGGACCGGCAACCGTCGCAGCATCTCGCCGTCGCAACGGACGCACTACTGGAGGCAGCCCATGAGCCGCGACCAGCTTGTCAGCGCGCTCCAAGCCTGCGGAGCGTTCTCCCTCGTCCAGACCATCGATGATGTCGCCTGCGGCCGGCGCCGCCGTGTCTGCGTGGACCGTCTGATCGGGGACCCGGTGCTTACCCGCGAGGTCGTGGAGTACCTGCGCAGCCTCGGCGCAGACGTTGAGATTCCGGTGCCGGCGCTGCACTCGCGCCTGCGCCGCGCCGGCTGATACCGGTCGCGATGCGCGACGAACTGATTCGGCGGGAGACACCGAGCGGCACCGTGCGCGTGGTGGTCGCGTACGCGCGCGTCCGGGGCGGCGGCTGGCTGTGGATCGCGCGCCGCACGCCCTCGGGTCCGATCGTCGGGCAGGGCCGCGGCGCGACCTACGAGATCGTGCGCGCCGCCGTGGAGGAGTGGCTCGAGCAGGAGGCCGAGGCGCTGACGCGCTGACCGCGGCGTGCCGCCGCCGGCGGAGCGGCCTCAGATCCTGAGGCGCGGATCCAAATAGTCGCGAAGCCCGTCCCCGAAAAGGTTGCTCGCGAATACCACCAGGCTGATCGCCAGCCCCGGGAAGATCACCACCCACGGAGCGCGCTGCGCGAACTCCGCCGCGGAGACCGAGAGCATGCGGCCCCACGACGGGTAGGGTTCCGGGATGCCGAGGCCAAGGAAGCTCAGCGATGCCTCCACGAGGATGGCGTTGCCGAGCTGCGCGGTGGTCATCACGACAAGCGGCGCGACCGTATTCGGAAAGACGTGGCGCAGCGCCACACGCAGGCCGCCCGCGCCGAGGGCGCGGGCGGCCTCGACGTAGGTTGTCTCCCGGACGCCGAGCGTGACCGCGCGTACCACGCGCGCCACCCGCGGAACGAACGGCACCGAGATCGCGATCACCACCGTGCCGATCGACGGGCCGAGGGCCGCCGTCATCACCAGCGCGAGGACCAGCAGCGGGAAGCCCTGCATGATGTCGAGCACCGGCTGGATGATCGCGTCGACCCGGCGGCCGGCGAGCCCGCTGACCAGCCCGACCGCGCCGCCGCCGACCCCGCCGAGCAGCGCGCAGGCGACGCCGACCGCCAGCGAGACCCGGGCCCCGTGCACGAGGCGGCTGTAGATGTCGCGGCCGAGATGGTCGGTCCCGAGCCAGTGGCGCGGGCCGGGCGGCTGGAAGGTCTGCGCCGCGTCGGTCCGCGTCGGATCGTGCGTCGCCACGATCGGCGCGCCGAGGCCGGCGACGATCACGACGAGCATGACGAAGGCGCCCACCGCGCCGAGAGGCGACCGCCGGCCGAACGCGCGGGCGACGCCGGTGTGCCGGCGGGTCACGGCCGCGGCGGGGGCGGGTCCCGCGACGGCGTCGACGCGGTTCATGTGTACCGCACCCTGGGATCGAGCCGGGCGTAGAGCAGATCCACGCCGAGGTTCGAGAGCACGACGACGATCGCGATCAGCATGACGAGGTTTTGGACGATCGGGTAGTCGCGCCACAGTATCGCTTCCACGAGGAACCGCGCGACGCCGGGCAGGTTGAACACCGTCTCGGTGACGACCAATCCCCCGATCAAGAATGCGAACTCCGTGCCGACGACCGTGACGACGGGCAGGAGCGCGTTGCGCAGCGCGTGCCGGTAGACGACGACCCGGCCGGCGAGACCCTTGGCGCGGCCGGTCCGCACGTAATCCTCGCGCAGCACTTCGAGCATGGAGGAGCGGGTCATCCGGTTGATCAGCGCCGCGCTGCGGTACCCGACGGCCAGCGCCGGAAAGAGAAACTGCATCACGTGGAGGCCCGGATTCTCGCGGATCGGCACGTACAGCATCGGCGGGATCCATCCGAACACGCGGACCAGCATCAGGATGATCACCATCCCGAGCCAGAACGCGGGCATCGACAGGCCCGCGAGGCTGAAGATCCTGAGGCCGTAGTCCGTGGCCGTGTTCTGCCGGGTCGCGCTGGCGATGCCGGTCGGCAGGCCCACGAGGAGCGCGACCGCCATGCCCATCACGGCCAGCTCGACGGTAATCGGGACGCGCGGCCCGATGATGCGCGCCGCCGGCAGGTCGTAGCGGTAGGACTTGCCGAGGTCGCCGTGGAGGAGGGCACCGGCCCACTGCGCGTACTGGACCGCGATCGGGCGGTCGAGCAGCAGTTCGTGGGTGATCTGCTGCTTCTCGGCCGGGTCCACGTAGCCGGCGGAGGAGAACAGCAGGTCCACGATGTTGCCGGGCGCGATCCGCAGGAGCACGAAAATGACGATCGACATCCCGACGAGCGTGATCGCCGCGAGACCGAGCCGGTGGGCGACGAACGTCCGCATGGGCGCGACGCGGGATGCGCCGGTTTACTTGCTCATCCACACGTCCTGCAGGCGGCCGTTGTTGTAGACGTTGTTGTGCGGTACGAACCCGTGGACGTACGGCCACATCGCGAAGTAGTCGAGATCCCAGGCGAAGATCGGCCGGGCGGCGTCGAGCTCGAGCCGCTTCTGAATCTCGGCGACCATTGCCTGGCGCTTGGCCTGATCGAGCTCCTGCGACTCCGCGTCAAACATCCGATCGACTTCCGGGTTGCAGTACTGCGAGTAGTTGCGCTGCGATCCGCAGGCGTAGTTCTCGTAAAAGGTCACATCCGGGTCGTCGGCCCCCATCCCGGTCTGGTTGGCGCCGAGCTCGTAGTCGCCGCGCGCGAGTTTGGCGAACCACACCGCGCTGTCGATTTGCTCGAGCGTCGCCTCCACGCCCACCTGCTTAAACTGATCGATGACGTAGGTCGCCATGTCCACGTAGAGGGCGATGCCGCGCGTGCTGAGGGTGACCCGCAGCGGCTTCGCCGGCCCGAAGCCGGCCTCGGCGAGCAGCCGGCGGGACTCCGCCTTCTGCGCCGCGCCGTCGCCGTTGCCCGGCAGCGCCGCCAGCGCGGACGGGCCGAGGCCCCATGCCCCCCAGGGCCGCGGCATCAGCGACGCGCCCATGAGCGCGCCGCCCTGGCGGACCGCCTTGATGAAGCCCCGCCGGTCGATCGCGAGGCTCAGCGCCCGCCGCACGCGGGCGTCGGTGAACGGCGCGCGCTTGAAGTTCATGAGCAGGTTGGTATTGATGTCGTGGCTCGCGAGGGTGATGACCATCGACGGCACGGCCTTTCTCAGCTGCTCGCCGGCCGTCACGCTGCCCTCCTGCGGCATCATGATGTCGAGCCGGCCGGCCTGAAGGGCCGCGATCCGCGTGCCGCGCTCTTTAATGATGATGAAGCGGATGCCGTCAAGGTAGGGCCGTCCCTTGACGAAGTAGTCCGGATTCCGGACGTACTCGATCAGTTCGCCGGGCCGGTACTCGCGCAGCTTGTACGGCCCGGTCCCGACGCAGCGCGTCCGGAGCTCCGCGGGCGGGATGTGCTGCGGATAAATCGGCGAGTAGCCGGACGCCATCATCATCAGGAGCGCGGGCTGAGGCCGCCGGAGGCGAAAGAGCACGGTCGCCGGGTCGGGCGTGTCGATCGCCTGAATCTGCGAGTACCACAGTTTGCGGGGATTCAGGCGCAGCTTCACCGGCATGCCCGGCGCCTCGCGGATCAGGTCGAACGTGTATTTCACGTCCGCGCTGCTGAACGGCCGGCCGTCGTGCCAGCGCACGCCGCGGTGCAGCGTGAACGCCAGCGTCTTGCCGCCGTCCCGCCATTCCCACTTCTCGGCCAGGTCGCCGATGATCGACTGGGGCGTCTCCTGCGATTTCGCCGGATCGAACATGACCAGGTTGTTGTAGCAGGGCATTACGCCCCAGTTCACCGAGACGGTGGCCTCTTCGATGAGGCTGAAGCTGGGCGGGTCCTCGCGGTGCATCGCGTTGAGGATCCCGCCGTACTTCGGGGCCGGCGCCGCGGCCCAGGCCGACGACGCGGTGAGGATGCCGGCGAGCGCGGCGCAGATGATCCAGCGAAACGAGGCATGGTACGTCATGGACCTAGCCCCCTTGCACGCGGACCGTCCGGCCGTACGCAGTCTGGACGCGGCGCGGCGCACCAGCCCTTCCACGTGCCGCGAATCGGCCCCTCCCGATGCGGTGCGGAACGGGCCCGAACGCGCACAATAAAGGTCGGCCGGGCGGAGCGGAGTAGGCTACAATGTGCATGTCAAAAGCAGGCCGACGAAACGCGACTGCGGGGTGCCTGATGCACGCGCGACGATCACGCGTCGTCCACATGATGCCGCTTGGCGCAGGCGGGAGCTGATTTTGCGATGAAGATCGGAGCGCTCCGGCGCGCGCCCACCTTCGAGGACATGTTCGATCTCAGGGCGCTGCGTCAGGTCGAACGCGAGCATCCAGAGACTCTTCAGAGATCTTCCGCCGGTTCCGGGCGTGCTCAGGCTATCAACCCCGTAGGGACCGTTGAAGAATCAGGCTCTACCACGTCTCGGGCGTTCGCTCCCAGACGAGGCGGCTGTAGTCGAGGTCCTGCGCCGGCACACCGGCCAGCCGCAGCATCGTCATCACCTGCGCCCGGTGGTGCACTTCGTGGAAGAGCAGTTGTCCGGCGATGCCGCCGGCCGTCGTCCGGGTGCGGCGGGGCGGCGTGAAGTTGCGCGACACGTATTCGATCGGGCACGACGGGTCGTCGAGGCCCGCGAGCGCGCGGCGCGTGGCCGGCTGCTGGGCGCTCCACGCGGCGGCGAACGCCGGGAGGCCCGGATACCGGTCTTCCGCGAACGGCGAGTCTTCCCGAGTGTAGTCGCGGCCGGTCAGCCGCTGCACGTAGCCCCACTCGATGTCCGCGATGTGGAGGAGCGTCGCGCGGATCGATCCCAGCCCGAACGGGTACGCGCGCGTGTAGAGACCTTCGGGCTGCGCTCCGATCCAGCCGAGCAGGCGGCCGCGGGCAAGCACCAGGTAGTCGAAAAAGTGCGCGAAGTCAAGTCGCGGCGCCGTGCGCCGTTCCCGGTCCACAGTGGGGCTGCGCTTCTGCGGGGTAGTGCGGCCTCCTCCGCGCCGGGCGGGTGCGTGCGATCGGGGGCGGTGGTCAGGCAGGCGCCCGCGTTGATTTCATGATTGCCGAGCCGCGGGTCGGCCGGCGGAGGATTCCCGCGCGCGAACCGGAAGGGTATCGTGCACTCGTTCGCGCGCAAGCGTCATCGTCGAGCCGGCACGGTGTGTCTCCGTAACGCTCACCGTTCGTGCCGTACCGAGAATCCGCAGGGGGGAGTGTCCGCATGGAACCATGGAAGAACGACAACCGCTGGTTCGTCAGTCCGTATAATTACGCGCCGGCCGTCACGTCGTCGGTGAAGTTTGCCGACCGGATCGAGCTCCACGACATCACGCTTCGGGACGGCGAGCAGCAGGCCGGCGTCGTGTTCACGAAAGACGACAAAATCCGCATTGCCGAGGCGCTCGCGGAAGTCGGCGTCCACCGGATCGAGGCGGGCATGCCCTCCGTCAGCAAGGACGACGCCGGCGCGATCAAGGAGATCGTCCGCCGGAAGCTTGGGCCGAAGATCTTCGGGTTCTGCCGGTGCATGGTCAACGACGTCAAGCAGGCTGTGGACTGCGGCGTCGACGGGATCGTCATCGAGATTCCCTCGTCGCAGCACATCATCAAAGAGGCGTATGGATGGCCCCTGGAACGGGCCGTGGACCTCAGCATCGAGGCCACGCAGTATGCCAAGTCCCAGGGCCTGTACACCGTGTTCTTTCCGATCGACGGGACCCGCGCGGAGCCGGAGTGGTTCCTGGACCTGATCGAGCGCGTGGCGCGGGAAGGCCACATGGACGCGCTCGGCCTCGTCGACACGTTCGGAGGATGCTCCCCCCACGCGATCGCCGAGTTCACCCGGCGAGTCCAGGCGCGGATTACCAAGCCGCTCGAGACGCATTTCCACGATGATTTCGGTATGGCCGCCGCCAATACGATTACCTCGCTCGCGATGGGCGTGCCGGTGGCCCACGTCACCGTGTCGTCCCTCGGCGAGCGGGCCGGGAACGCGGCGCTCGAAGACGTGGCGATGGCGCTGCGCGTGCTCTACGGCGTCGATCTCGGCATCCGGTACGAGAAGCTCTACGACCTCAGCCGCCTCGTCCAGAAGCTCGCGCGGTTCCAGATCCCGAGCAACCGGCCGATCGTGGGCGACATGCTGTTCAAGGTGGAGTCCGGCATCATCAGCTCGTGGCTCTCGCGCTGCAAAGCGGACAACCCGGTCGAGCTGTTCCCGTTCCACTGGAGCATGGTGGGGCAGCCGGAAGCCGACATCGTGGTCGGCAAGGGCAACGGCCGCGATTCCATCGCGTACCGCCTCCGGGCGATGGGCGTGGCCATCGAGAGCGACGACCCGCGGATCGACACCATTCTCGCCGCGGTCAAGGCGGCGTCGCTCAAGAAGCACGCGCTGCTCGATGACCGCGAGTTCCGCGGCATCGTGTCCAAAACGATCAAACTCGGAAACGGGCGTCGCCCGGCAGCCCGAAAGGCCGGGGCGCGGCGGAGCGGCAGGGGGAGGGGCGTCCGCCGCACCGTGACGGCCCGGGCGCGGACCAGAGGCCGCAGGCGGGCGCGGGCCGCCGCGCGGTAACGCGCTCTAAAGTCCGTCGGAGGCGGGGAGCCTAGGCTCCCCGCCTCCGGCCTTAACCTGACGGTCCCTTCCGTGCGCGGCGCAGGTGCGAAACACGGACCCACAGGGTAACTCTTACGTGCAGCGGGCCGCTATAGGAGGGAGCACATGGCGCGCGTCTCCCGAGCCGTTCACATCGACGCCCCCCGCGACCGGGTGTTCGCGCTGGTCGCGGATCCGGCGCGGATCGCCGAACTCGACCCGCGGGTTGGGGGCGTGCGTGTCGAGCGAGGAGACACCGGTCCCCGGCGCGTGGTTCTCGAGTTCGCGCCGGGGACCGGTGGGGCCACGGCCGAGATCGTCGCCGACGTCACCCGCTACGTCGCGGGCCGAGACTTTGCGCTCGCGTCGCCGGAGGGCGCGCGAGGCCCGGTGTTCCGCCTGGACATCGCCTGCCGCGACGCCGGCAGCGGCACGGACCTGACGTGCGACATGGAAATCCGCCTGCCGGGTCTCGCGGGCCGGATGGCGGACCCACTGCTCGGCGCAGCGCTCACGCAGCAGGTCGGTGCGCTGCTCGCGCGCGTCGAGCGCGAGGCGGTCGCCGAGCGGCCGGACGACCCGGCTATCGGCCCCGGGGCACGGCCCGATCCGCCCGAACCGGTCCGTTCTTCGACCAGAACGCGAAAGACCCGAAACTGACGAGCGTCCACGCGGCGCGGGCGCCGAGGATCGACCACCTGCCGGCCGCCGGCGCCAGGCGGTTATTACGAGCGCGAACGGGTATGCCGTAGCGGCGGAGCGGGACGAGCGAGGCTGTCGCTCTGCCTAACGGCGGCGCCGCGCCGCTTTCTTCCGTGAGCTCTTCTTGCGCGCCGGAACCTTGCCGCCCTTGCGCCGGGCTTCGGACAGCCCGATCGCGATTGCCTGTTTGCGGCTCGTGACCTTCTTGCCCGACCGGCCGCTGCGCAGGGTGCCGCGCTTGCGGCGTTGCATGGCGCTCTTGACCCGCCGCTGTGCCGACTTTCCGTACCGTGCCATAACAGCCTCCTGACGAGATCGTCGGGCCGGAAACGTGGTGAGCCGGCTCTTCTTTCGTACGTTCCTCCCGCGCGCCGGGGCCAAACGCGCGTTCCGCGAGGCGGCGGGCCGCACCTCATCTCCGCCCGTTGGTGATCGGGGACGCGCGTTTCGTCAGTCCAGCCGCCGCCAGAGCGCCGCGGCCAGGAGGGTGCCGCCGAGCAGGACGCCGGAGGCTGCGGAGACGATGCCGCTTACCTCTTCGGGCCGCCGCTTCCACGCGATCGTGCGGCCGAGCCCTGCGTACGCGCGGGAGAGCTGCGCTTCCGACGCCGCGCGATGGTACGTGCCGTCGGCGGCCGCGGCGATCTTCCTCAGCGTGTTCTCGTCGAGCGCCTCGCCCGGGGCGTGGCTTTCGACGTCGGGCACCGTGCCCTGGGGCGACCCAAGCCCGACGGTGTGTGGACGATCACGTGCAGCCGGCGGGCGACGAACGCGGCCTTGTCGGGCGCGCTGCCGGTGTTGTTGCCGCCGTCGCTCATCAAGACGACGGCCGCGGGCGGCAGGGTGGCCGGATCCACGGCGGCGGCCGGCGGGCCGGCCACCTGCGCCGCCGGATCGAATGCGCCGCGGCCGGGGAGCGCGTAAACGGCCGTGAGCAGGCCGTCGCCGATGGCGGTCGACGCTTCCGGCCGAAGCTCGGCGAGCGCCGCGATGACGCGGTCGTGATCGTCGGTCGGCGGCGTGATCAGCGTGGCGCGGGTGCTGAACTTCACCAGGCCGACCTTGGCGCCGGCGGGGAGGCCCCGCACGAACTCCGTCGCGGTCTTCTTCGCCGCCGCGATGCGGCTGGGATAGACGTCGGTGGCGATCATGCTGCCGCTCACGTCCAAGCTGAGCATGACGGCGGTCTGATTATCCGGAACGGGAATCGGCCAGACCGGACGCGCCAGCGCGAAAATCGTCGCGCACAGCGTGATCAGGTAGCAGACCGCGGGCACGTGCCGGCGCAGGGGCCGCCCGGCCGCGACCGCCCGGACCGCCAGATCGAGGGTGGGGTAGCGTACCGACTCCGCCGCGCCGCGGCGGATCACCCACACGTAGAAGCCGACGAGCACGGGCACGTGGAGGTATGCGAGCAGTACTTCCGGCCACAGAAGCGTCATGACAGCTGCTGTGCCTCCGCTCAAACACCGTTCGCGTCCTCGCCCGGGGAAACAGGACCGACCGATTGAGACTGAGAGTACTTGTCAGTAACTTACCCTATCCGCACCGCCGCGCTTCGGCCGCGCGCCGGCGCAGCCCGGTGAAGGTAGGATATCTAGACATATCAACATCTAACTACTATACTAATACCGAGGCATCATGCTTGCGCGCGTACACAGTGCGGCGGTGGTCGGCGTCGACGCGGTGCCGGTCGAGGTCGAGGTGGACGTCGGCGCGGGTCTTCCCATGTGCGCGATCGTGGGATTGCCCGATGCCGCCGTCCGGGAGGCGCGCGAGCGCGTCCGGTCCGCGATTCGCAACGCCGGTTACGAGATGCCGGCGCGCCGGGTGACGGTGAACCTTGCGCCGGCGGACCTGCGCAAGGTGGGTCCCGCGTTCGACCTGCCGATCGCCCTCGGTCTTCTCGCAGCCACCCAGCAGATCCCGCCGCAGGCGCTTGCCGGCTGCGTCGTCGTCGGCGAACTCTCCCTCGACGGCAGCGTGCGGCCTGTGCCCGGCGTGCTCAACATCGCCCTCGGAGCCCGCGCGCGGCGGGCCCGTGCCCTTCTCGTCCCGGCCGCGAACGCCGAGGAGGCGGCGCTCGTGGAGGGCCTGACCGTTCACCCGGTCACGGCGCTGGCCGCGCTCGTTGCCGCGCTGGCGGGCCGCGGCGCCCTGCCGGTTCAGCCGGCCACCCGCATCTCCGCGCGCGCGCCGGCCGGCTCCGAGTTCATGATGGCCGGCGCGTCTTTGGCTCGTGCCGCGGGTCCGGAGTGGGCGCGCGGGTCCGCCGGCGAGGGCACGGAAGAGCCGGATCTCGCCGAGGTACGTGGACACGCCCACGCGCGCCGCGCGCTCGAGATCGCGGCCGCGGGCGCGCACAACTTGCTCCTTATCGGACCGCCGGGTACCGGCAAGACAATGCTCGCGCGGCGGCTGCCGACGATCCTGCCGCCGCTGTCGCTCGACGAAGCGATCGAGGTCACGCGGGTGTACAGCGCCGCGGGCCGGCTGCCCGCGGCGCCCGCAATGCTCGCGGTTCGCCCCTTCCGGGCGCCGCACCACGCGACGAGCGTGCAGGCGCTCGTGGGCGGCGGGACGCCGCCGGTGCCCGGCGAGGTGAGCCTGGCCCACCTGGGCGTCCTGTTTCTCGACGAGGCCGCGGAATTTCACCACGATGCGCTGGCGGCGCTGCGGCAGCCGTTGGAGGAAGGGCGGGTGGTCGTGGTTCGCGTGACCGGCACGGTGACGATGCCGGCGCGCTGTATGCTCGTGGCCGCGATGAACCCGTGCCCGTGCGGGAATCTCGGCGATCGGCGGCGCGTCTGCACCTGCACGCCGCCGCAGCGGGCCCGCTACCGGGCGCGCGTCTCCGCGCCGCTGCTCGACCGGATCGATCTACACGTCGAAGTGCCGCCGCTGACCGGGGACGAATTGGCGGCGGCCGCCGCCGAGCGCTCCGCGGACGTGCGCGCTCGGGTGCTTCGCGCGCGCGCGCTGCAGACGGTGCGCGGCAGCGCGTTCGGGATCGCGGGGGCCGTGAACGCGACGATGCCGGCGGCGCTCGCGCGCGCAAGCTGCGCCCTCGCGCCGGAGCCTCGCGCGCTGCTGCGCCGTGCCGTCGACCGGCTCGGCTTGAGCCCGCGGGCCTATCATCGCCTGGCGCGTGTGGCGCGTACGATCGCGGATCTCGACGACGCGGCGGCGATCGACGCGCGCCACGTGGCCGAGGCGATCGGGTACCGGACCCTGGATCGGGCCGCCGATTCGGAGGGGTTCGCGAACGGGTGAGGGGGCCGTCCCGGATGCCTCACCCGGCGGCTTGTGGCGGGTGCTCCGCGCGCACGCCACGCCTACGGATCGGCCGTGCGCGCGCTGCGGCGGCGGCTACCCGATTGCTCCGAGTTGTCTCGCGTCCTGCGTCAGGTTGATCGCGCTCGATGCGTGCCCGTGTTGCGCCCAGCGCCGCACGGGCGGGACGTGCCGGAGCCTCGGCTGCCGGCGCGGATGGTCGCCCATCCGGCGCGCGGACGCGGTCCTCGGCTACAAGAGCGGCGACGTCGAGCGGCTCGTGCTCGCGGCGAAGCGGGTTGAACGATGGGCCATCGTGGCGCTCGGCCGTGTGCTGGCCGGGTGGCTCCTCGAAGCCGAAGCGCGGCGGCGCTACGATCTGGTGCTGCCGGTGCCGTTTCATCGGGCGAATCTCGCGGGCCGGCCCGCGCATCCTTTGACGGCGATCTACCTCGACGCGCGTCCCGCGGTTTGGCGGACGGTCCCGCTGGACGACCTCGCGCCGCCGCTGCTCGTACAGCGCCGTCCGCGGCCGGCCCGGCGGGGACAGTCCGAACGAGTGAGATGGCATTCCGTGCGCGGCGCCGTGGCGCTCGCGTTCCCCACGCGCCTCGTGCGCGGCGCCCAGGTGCTGATCGTCGACGATGTCTTGACGAGCGGCGCCACGGTCGCAGAGTGCGCGCGTGTGCTGCTCGACGAGGGCGGCGCCGCGGCCGTCGACGCGATTGTGCTCGCGCGGCAGCCCTGGCGCGCACGGGGGTAGGCGTGGTGGAATCCTCGGAGCGGCAGCGATGGTGCCTCGTGGGCCTGTCGCTCGTGCGCGGGCTCGGCGCCGTCCGCATCGCGCGGCTGATCGCACATTTCGGATCGCCCGGCGCCGCGTGGACGGCTTCGCCGGAGGCGCTCGCCCGCGTACGCGGCATTGGGCCCGCCACGGCCGCGGCGATCGTGGCGGCCCGCGGTGCGAACTTGGTCGACGGTCAACTGCAAAGGGCGGCGGGCGCCGGCGCCCGAGTCGTCACGTGGCTCGACGCCGGCTACCCGGCCCGGCTGCGGGGCATTCCCGCGTCCCCGCCCGTCGTGTACGTGCGCGGAGGGTGGTCCGACGATCGGCCGGCGGTCGCGATCGTCGGAACACGGCGCGCCACGGCATACGGCCTCGGCGTGGCCGAGCGCCTCGCGGCCGCCCTGGCCGAACTCGGCATCACCATCGTGAGCGGCCTCGCCCGCGGGATCGATGCGGCCGCGCACCGGGCAGTCGTTCGGATCGGCGGATCGACCGTTGGGGTGCTCGGATGCGGGGTTGACGTGGCGTACCCCCCGGAGCACCGGACCTTGATACAGGCGATGAGTGTTCACGGCGGCGTGCTCGCCGAGGCGCCGGTGGGCGCGCCGCCGGAGCGCGGCGCCTTCCCAGCCCGAAACCGCCTCATCAGCGGCTTGGCGGATGTGGTCATCGTCGTCGAGGGTGACGTGCGGAGCGGCGCGCTGATCACCGCGCGGCTGGCCGCGGCGCAGGGCCGGACGGTGTTCGCCGTGCCGGGCAACGTGTACGCGCGGGCCAGTCGGGGGCCCCACCGGCTGCTCGCGGCCGGCGCCAAGATCATCACGGGCCCGGAGGACGTGCTGGCTGCGCTCGGCCGGCCGGCGACCGGGGGACCGCCCGGCGCAGCGAGCCGGACCGCCGCCCTCGGGCTGGCGCCGGCCGAGCGGCGCTTGCTTGCCGCGCTGGAAGACGGCGAGGCGCGGCCGGTGGACGGGCTGGCCGCCTCGGTCGGGCTCGACGTCTCGACCGCCGCGGCGGCGCTCGTGGCGCTCGAAATGCGCGGGCTCGTCCGTCGGATGACGGGCGGATTGTACGCCGCCGACCCGGCCTCCCGGACCCCGTAAATTTGACAATAACAAAGGTTGGGGTATAGAATCCACCGACGATGCCGTTATTTATATGGAAGTAACATACGGCAGCCGACGCACCATCTGTCAGGCACCGCCCGGCCGCGGCCGGGCGGCGAAGCAACCGGAGGGATAGAGTGGCGAGATCACTGGTCGTCGTCGAATCACCGACCAAGGCGAGGACGCTCAAGAAGCTCCTCGACGGCCGGTACGACGTCATGGCCTCGATGGGACATGTGAAGGACCTCCCGCGCAGCCAGCTCGGCGTGGACGTGGAACATGAGTTCGCGCCGAAGTACCTGGTGCCGAAGGGCAAGGGTCCGATTATCAAAGAGCTCAAGTCGGCGGCCAAAAAGGCCTCGACGGTCTACCTGGCCACCGATCCCGACCGGGAAGGCGAGGCCATCTCCTGGCACCTCTCCAACATCCTCGGACCGGTGAACGACAAGATCAAGCGGATCGAGTTTCATGAAGTAACGCGCGACGCCGTGCGCCGGGCCCTCCAGCATCCGCGCAGCATCGACACGAGCCTCGTCAATGCCCAGCAGGCGCGCCGGATCCTGGACCGCCTCGTTGGATATAAGCTCAGCCCGCTGCTCTGGCGCAAGGTCCGGGGCGGCCTGAGCGCGGGACGGGTGCAGTCGGTCGCCGTGCGCCTCATCGTCGAACGCGAAAAGGAAATCGAAGCGTTCGTTCCACAGGAGTACTGGTCGATCACCGCCCGGCTCATCCAGACCGGGGCCGCGACCCCGCCGGTGGCCGACGCCTCGTTCCAGGCCAAGCTCATCGGCAAGGGGTCGGAGAAGATCTCGATCGGCGGCGAGGCCGAGGCGAAGGCGCTGGTCGCGGAGCTCGAGCGGCTGCCGTACGTCGTCGGCGAGGTCCGCCGGCGGGACCAGCAGCGGAACCCGGCCGCGCCGTTCACCACGAGCACGCTGCAGCAGGAGGCGAACCGCAAGCTCGGGTACTCCGCGGCCCGCACGATGGTTGTGGCCCAGCAGTTGTACGAGGGCCTCGACGTCGGGTCGGAGGGCACAGTCGGCCTGATCACCTACATGCGCACCGACTCGGTCAATATTGCCGAGTCGGCCCAGCAGCAGGCGCGGGAGTACGTCGCCGCCGCCTACGGCGCCGAGTACGTGCCGGAGAAGCCGCGCCGCTACACCTCCCGCCGCGGCGCGCAGGAGGCGCACGAGGCGATCCGGCCCACGTCGGTGCTCCGCACGCCGGATGCGGTCCGGCCGCACCTCAAGGCCGACCAGTACAAGGTCTACAAGCTGATCTGGGAGCGGTTTGTGGCGAGCCAGATGGCGTCCGCCGTGATGGACACCCTGGCGGTTGACATCACCGCCGGTCCGTACCTGTTCCGCGCGACCGGGTCCCGCGTGAAGTTCCCCGGGTTCCTGCGCGTGTACCTGGAGGGCCGCGACACGGACGAGGACGAGACACCGGAGGGCTGGCTGCCCGACCTCACCGCCGGCGAAATGCTGCGCCTCCTCGGCCTCGATCCGCAGCAGCACTTCACGCAGCCGCCGCCCCGCTATACCGAGGCGACGCTGGTGCGCGCGCTCGAGGAGCGCGGCATCGGCCGGCCGAGCACGTACGCGCCGATCATCGAGACGATCAAGCACCGCGGATACGTCGAGCTCGAGGACCGGCGGTTTTATCCGACGGACCTCGGCACCTTGGTGAACGCGCTGCTCGTCGAGCATTTCCCGAACGTGCTCGACGTGGAGTTCACCGCCCGGATGGAAGAAAACCTCGACAAAGTCGAAGAGGGCGCCGCAGACTGGATCGGTCTGCTGGCCGGCTTCTACGGGCCGTTTTCGAACGAGCTGTCGAAGGCCGAGCAGGCGATCGAAGAGGTCGAGATGACGCCGGAGGAGATCGGCGAGGCCTGCCCGCGGTGCGGCAAGCCGCTCGTCAAGCGGCGCGGCCGCTACGGGGAATTCATCGCGTGCTCCGGGTATCCCGAGTGCTCGTACACCCGGCCGGTCGGGATCGGCGTGCGCTGTCCGGTGGACGCCGGCGAGGTCGTCGAGCGGCGGACGCGGAAGGGCCGCGTCTTCTACGGCTGCGCGAATTATCCGGCCTGCACCTACGTGTCATGGGACCGGCCGACCGGACGGATGTGCCCCACCTGCGGCTCGATGCTGGTCGCGAAGCGCGCGCGCCGCGGTACCCCGCCGACGATCGTCTGCAGCAACAAGCAGTGCGCCTACAAGGAAGTCCCCCAGCCGCGCGAGGCGGAGCACGCCGGCGCCCGTCCCTGAGGCGGCACGCGTCATGGAGCGTGCGCGCCACCGGCTCGCCATCCGTTCCACGACCGTTGTCGCGGTGCGCCGCGGCGGTCGCGTGGCCGTCGCCGGCGACGGGCAGGTCACCGTCGGATCGACCGTGCTTAAGCACGGCGCGCGGAAGGTCCGGCGCGCGGGCGACGGCGTGCTGCTCGGGTTCGCCGGGTCGGCCGCGGACGGCCTGACGCTCTACGACCGGCTCGAAGAGAAGCTGCGCGAAACGCGCGGCGATCTCACCCGCGCCGTCGTGACGCTGGCGAAGGAATGGCGGTCCGACCGCGTGCTCCGCCGCCTCGAGGCGCTGCTCGTGGTCGCCGACAAGAGCCACCTTTTCGTCCTGTCCGGCAGCGGGGACATCGTCGAACCGGACGACGGGGTGGCGGCGATCGGGTCCGGCGGTCCGTACGCGCTGGCCGCGGCGCGCGCGCTCCTCAAGCACTCCTCGCTCGACGCCGAGGGCGTGGCCCGCGAGGCCCTCCGCATCGCCGCCGAGATCTGCGTGTACACCAACGACCAGGTGACGGTCGAGGTGCTCGACTAGCGGTGCGTCCGCCGGACGGCCGTCCCGACCCCGCGCTCTCCATCGAGACGCTGACGCCGCGCCGGATCGTCGAGGAGCTCGATAAGTTCATCGTCGGCCAGGCGCCGGCCAAACGGGCGGTCGCGGTCGCGCTGCGCAACCGGTACCGCCGCAGCCGCCTCGGGCCGGAGCTGCGGGACGAGGTCATTCCGAAGAACATCCTCATGATCGGGCCGACCGGCGTCGGCAAGACCGAGATCGCGCGGCGGCTCGCCCGGCTCGCCGGGGCGCCGTTCGTCAAGGTCGAGGCGACCAAGTTCACCGAAGTCGGCTACGTCGGCCGCGACGTCGACTCGATGGTCCGCGATCTCGCCGAGACCGCCGTGCAGATGGTGAAGGCCGAACGCGTCGAGGCCGTGCAGGAGCGCGCCGCGGCCCATGCGCGGGACCGCCTGATCGAGATTCTGGTGCCGGCCCCGCGCCGCGAGGCGGGCCTCACGAACCCGCTCGAGGTGCTCTTCGGCGGGCGGCCCGGGCAGGTACCCGAGCCTCCGGCCGGCACCGCCGCGGCCGGAGGGGTCGAGGCCGGCGACCTCGCGGCCCGGCGGGCGGCGATGCGCGACCGGCTCGACCGGGGCGAGCTCGACCGCGACCAGGTCGAACTCGACGTCGAGGAAACGTCGACGCCGACGCTGGAGGTCTTTTCCGGCCAGGGCGTCGAGGAGATGGGCGTCAACCTCCAGGATCTGTTCGGCACGATCCTGCCGCGGCGCCGGAAGCGCCGGCGCACGACCGTCGCTGAGGCGCTGCGGATCCTGACCTCGGAAGAAGCCCAGAAGTTGATCGACATGGATGAGGTCGTCCGCGAAGGCGTCCGGCGGGCGCAGGAGGCCGGCATCGTCTTCATCGACGAACTCGACAAGATTGCCGGCCGGGAGGGCGGGGCGGGGCCCGACGTGTCGCGGGAGGGCGTGCAACGCGACATCCTGCCGATCATCGAGGGCTCGACCGTTACGACCAAGTACGGGCCGGTGCGCACCGACCACGTGCTGTTCATCGCGGCCGGCGCCTTCCACGTCAGCAAGCCCTCGGATCTGATTCCCGAGCTGCAGGGGCGGCTGCCGATCCGCGTCGAGCTCGCCCCGCTCACCGAGGCGGACTTCGTGCGGATTCTGGTCGAGCCGTCCAACGCGCTGACCAAGCAGTACGCGGCCCTGCTGGCGACGGAGGGAGTGGCGGTCGAATTTCCCGACGACGGGATCCGCGAGCTCGCCCGCATCGCGCAGGAAGTGAACGGCGAAACGGAAGACATCGGGGCCCGCCGCCTGCACACCGTCCTCGAGAAGGTGACCGAGGACCTGTCGTTCGCCGCGCCCGAGGCGCCGGCCCGCGTCGTCATCGACGCCACCTACGTCCGCGAGCGCCTCCGCGGCATCCTCGACACCCGCGATCTCAGCCGCTACGTCCTGTAAGGCGATCGGTTCGAGACCGGGCCGACTTCCCCGTTACGAGGACTCCCATCTCAGGCCGGCTCGGTATTCCGAACGGCCTTCGCCGGGAGCCCTCGCCCCGACTAGGCGGTCGAGGTCTCTTACCGTTGTCTATGCGCACGCGTCGCTGCACGGCGTGTGTTATACTACGTCGAGGATTCTCACACGCCCGCGTGACCGCGCCGGCGGTGCCCGGGGACGCGTAATGCGTACTCCGGGTTCCGGGGCGGGATGATCCGGGCGGAGGCTAAAACCGGACGGGAGGTAGTATTGTGGCCGTTGTGACGATGAAGCAGTTGTTGGAAGCCGGGGTGCACTTCGGGCACCAGACACGCCGGTGGAACCCGAAGATGGCTCCGTTCATTTTCACCCAGCGCAACGGGATCCACATCATCGACCTGCAGAAATCGGTGCCGCTGATTGACACGGCCTACCGGTTCGTGCGCGACACCGTGGCGCAGGGCGGCACGGTGCTGTTCGTCGGCACGAAAAAGCAGGCGCAGGACGCCATCCGCGAGGAGGCGACCCGGGCGCACCAGTTCTACGTGAACCAGCGCTGGCTCGGCGGCATGATGACGAACTTCTCCACGATCAAGAGCCGGATCGAGCGGCTGCACGAACTCGTGGACATGCGGGACAACGGCACGCTCGAGATCCTGCCGAAGCGCGAGCAGACGCAGCTGATGGACGAGCTCGCGCGGCTCGAGAAGTACCTCGGCGGCATCGCGACGATGCGCGCCGTGCCGTCGGCGGTGTACATCGTCGACACGCGCAAGGAACATATCGCGATCGCCGAAGCGCGGAAGCTCGGGGTGCCGGTCGTGGCCATCATCGACACGAACTGCGACCCGGACGAGGCGGCGTACCCGATTCCGGGCAACGACGACGCGATCCGCGCGGTGCGCCTCATCACGAACCGGATCGCCAACGCGGCGCTCGAGGGCTACGAGGAGCGGCGCAAGGCGGAGATCGTCGAGGAAGAGGCGGCCGCGGAGGCGGAGGGCGTCGAGCCCGCGCCGATGGCCCCGCTGCCCGGCGAAGAGGAAGTGGTGGAAGAACCCGCCGAGGAGCAGGAGGTCCAGGCCTGATGCCGGACCGCAAGGGCGCAGCAACGGAAGTGACGGCCGCGCAGGTCAAGGCGCTGCGGGAGCGCACGGGCGCCGGCATCATCGACTGCCGCAACGCGCTCGCCGAGTGCGCGGGGGACGTCGAGAAGGCGGTGCAGGTGCTGCGCGCCAAGGGCCTGGCCGCGGCGGCGAAGCGGACCGGCCGCGTCGCGAACGACGGCATCGTCACCTCGTACATCCACGCCGGGGGCCGTCTCGGCGTGCTCGTCGAGATCAACTGCGAGACGGACTTCGTCGCGCGGACCGAGGAGTTCAAGACGCTGGCGCGCGACATCGCGATGCAGATCGCCGCGACGGATCCCCGCTACGTTTCGCGCGAGGAGATCCCCGTGGACGCCCTCGACTCGGAGCGCGCCGCCTACGTCGCCCAGGCGATCGCGGACGGCAAGCCGGAGGCGATCGCGGCCCGCATCGCCGAGGGCAAGCTCGAGAAGTACTTCTCGACCGTGTGCCTGCTCGATCAGCCGTTCATTCGCGACGAGGGCGCCAAGCCGAGGACCGTGGGCGAGGTCGTGCACGACGCGATCTCGCGCACGAAGGAGAACATCAAGATCCGCCGGTTCGCCCGGTTCAAGCTCGGCGAAGCATGACCGACGGGCCGGCGCCGCGGTACCGCCGCGTCCTCCTCAAGCTCAGCGGGGAGGCGCTCGCCGGCTCGGGTGACAAGAGCCTCGATTCGGACGTGCTGCACCTGGTGGCGCGGGAAGTCCGCGCCGTCCGGCAGTCGGGTGTCGACGTGGCGCTGGTCGTCGGCGGCGGCAACATCGCCCGCGGCGTGCAGGTGGCGGCCCGGACCGGCGTCGCGCGGGTGACCGCGGACTACATGGGTCTCCTCGCCACCGTCATCAACGCGCTCGCGCTCCAGGACGCGATGGAGCGCGAAGGGCTCGAGACCCGCGTCCAGACCGCCATCGAGATGCACCAGGTCGCGGAGCCCTATATCCGGCGGCGCGCGATCCGCCATTTGGAGAAGGGGCGGGTCGTCGTCTTCGCGGGCGGCACGGGGAGCCCGTACTTCACGACCGACACCGCGGCCGCCCTCCGCGCGATCGAGATCGAGGCCGGCGCGATCCTGATGGCCAAGAAGGGCGTCGACGGCGTGTACGACAAGGACCCGCGGGAGTACCCCGACGCCGTCCGGTTCCGGACCCTCGACTACATGGAGGTCCTCAACCGCGGCCTGAAGGTCATGGACGCCACGGCGACCTCGCTGTGCATGGACAACGGGATGCCCATCATCGTGTTCGATATCGCGCGGCCGGGGAATCTCGGGCGCGCGGTGCTCGGCGAAGAGATCGGGACGCTGGTTGGGGGAGGGAGCGCCGATGCACGCGGTCGTCGCTGATGCGAAGACCCACATGCAGAAGGCGGTGGACGCCACCAAGCGGGAGTTCGCGGGGGTCCGGACGGGGCGCGCCAGCCCGGCGCTGCTTGACCGCGTGAGCGTCGATTACTACGGCGTTGCGACGCCCGTCACCCAGGTGGCCAACGTGTCCGTGCCGGAGGCGCGCCTCTTGGTGATCCAGCCCTGGGACAAAGCGCTGATCAAAGAGATCGAGCGCGCGATTCTGAAGTCCGAGCTCGGGCTCACCCCGTCCACGGATGGGGCGGTGATCCGGCTGCCGATCCCGTCACTCACGGGCGACCGGCGCAAAGAGCTGGTCAAAGTCGTGCACAAGCAGGCCGAGGACGGCCGGGTGGCGGTCCGCAACATCCGGCGCGACCATCGGGAGAAGCTGGAGCGGCTCGAGAAAGCCGGCGACCTGTCGAAGGACGATGCCCGCCGGTACCAGGACGAGCTGCAGAAGGTCACCGACCAGTACATCAAGGAAATCGACACCCTGCTCGCGGCCAAGGAGAAGGAGATCACCGAGGTCTGATGCGCGCCGCGCCCCCTAACGTGGTGGGGTATCTGCTCGACGAGGCGCGCGCGGTCCTCGCCGAGGCCGGATGGAGCGACGTCGAAACGACGGAGACGCATCCGCCCCGGCGCGGGCTGCTTCCGCCCTTCCGCGTACTGCGGCAGCGCGCGGCCGGCGGGCGCATTGCGTTGGTGATCGCCGGCGAGCGCAGCGAAACCTCCGGGACCGGTGGCACTGCCTCTGGGCCTGCGGCGCGAGCCAAAGCGCGGCGCCTCACCTCCGATCAGGGCGGGGGCGGCGTCGCGAACGAGGACGCGCGCACGTGAACGCGTCGGGCTCCGGGGCCGCACGGACTCGGCCTCCTCGTGACGGGGAGGCCGAATCTGCCGTACCGGGCGCCCTCGACAAGATGGACGCGGCCGCGGTGCTCGACCGGACGCGGATTCCGCGGCACGTCGCCATCATTATGGACGGCAACGGGCGCTGGGCCGAGCGGCACGGACTCTCGCGTGTGGAGGGCCACCGCGCCGGCCGGGAGGCGCTGCGTCACGTGCTGCGCGGGGCGTGCGAGTGCGGCATCGGGATCCTGACCCTGTACGCGTTCAGCACCGAGAACTGGCGGCGCCCGGCGGACGAGGTGCACGCCCTGATGGCGCTCCTGCTCGAGTCCCTGGACGGCGAAGCCCAGGAGCTGCACACGAACGGGGTCCGCTTTCGCGCCTCCGGGCTGGTCGAGGAGATGCCGCCGGCGGTGCAGGATGCGATCCGGCGCGTCACGTCCCTCACGCAGGCCAACCGCACGATCACGCTCAACCTCGCGCTGAACTACGGCGGGCGCCGTGAGTTGACCGAAGCGGTCCGCCGGATCGCGCGCGTCGTCGCCGCGGGCGGGCTCACCCCGGACGCGATCGACGAGCGGACGATTGCGCGCCATCTGTTCTCGCCGGACCTGCCGGACCCCGATCTCTTGATTCGCACGGGCGGGGAGCAGCGGCTCAGCAACTTCCTGCTGTGGCAGGCCGCGTACACGGAGCTGTACTTCACCGACGTGCCGTGGCCGGAGTTCACGCCCGCGCATCTGGTCGAAGCGGTGGTGTCCTACCAGGCCCGCGAGCGGCGCTTCGGAGGCGTGGACCGTGGATAGCGCGCAGGACGTCGCGGCGGCGGTCCGCCGCGACGACGCCGGGGTCTCCGCGGCCGGGCGCGGCCGCACGCTCGCGCAGCGGGCGCTGACCGCGGTGTGGGGCGTGCCGCTCGTCGTCGCGCTGGCGCTGCTCGGCGGGCCCTGGCTGCTCGCCGGCGTCGGCATCCTAATCGTCGTGGGGCTCCTCGAGTTCTACCGGATGGCCGCGCGCGCCGGCTACCAGCCGATCTGGGAGGCCGGGCTCGCCGCGGGCCTGTGGCTTGCCGTCGCCGCGGCGTGGCCGGGCGCATGGCCGGCCCGCTGGGCGCCGCTTGTGCTGCCGGTGCTGCTCGTCTACACGATCCTGACGCAGCTGCGTCGCGGCCATCCCGACCGCTCGCTCGTCAACACGGGGCTCACGCTCCTCGGTGTGCTCTACGTCGCGTATCTCGCGACCTACCTGATCCGGCTGCGGGCGCTGCCGGTCTTCCCCGGCGGGCGGCCCAGCGCAATCCCGGTGCTGCTGGTGATCTGCGCCGTCTGGGCCGCGGACAGCGCCGCGTACTTCGTCGGGCTCAGCATCGGCCGGCACAAGCTGCTGCCGCTCGTGAGCCCGCATAAGTCCCGCGAGGGCGCCGTCGCGGGGGTGGCGGCCGGCATGCTTGCGGGCTTGGCGTTCGCGTGGGCCGGGGCGGTTCCGGTCGCGCTCGCCGTCGCGGTGGGCGGGTTGTGCGCCGGCGCCAGCATCGTCGGGGATTTGTGGGAGTCTTCGATCAAGCGTGAGGTCGGGGTCAAGGACGCCGGGTGGGTGCTGCCGGGCCACGGCGGCATGCTCGACCGCTTTGACGGGCTCCTGTTCGCGGCGGTCACGGGATACGCGGTGATGCGGGGGTGGCTCGGTCTGTGAGGCGGCGGATCGCGCTGCTGGGATCGACCGGTTCGATCGGGCGGGCGACGCTCGACGTCGTCGACCGGCTGTGCGGCGCGGGTGTCGAGATCGAGGTGGCGGCCCTCGCGGCGCGCCGCGACGTCGCGACGCTGGCCGGGCAGATTCGAAAATACCGGCCCGCGGCGGCGGCCCTGCAACGCCGGGAGGATGCCGAAGCGCTGCGCGCGGCGGTCCCGGGCTGGGACGGCGAGGTGCTCTCCGGTCCGGAGGGGCTCGACCGTCTGGCGGCCTCGGGCGTGGATCTCGTCATGGTCGCCGTGGAAGGCGTCGCCGGACTGCCTCCCACGCTGGCGGCCCTGCGCGCCGGCGCGGACGTCGCGCTGGCGACGAAGGAGGCGCTCGTCGCCGGGGGCGCGCTCGTCGTGGAGGCCGCCGCCCGCGCGGGACGGCGCCTCCTGCCCGTCGACAGCGAGCATTCGGCGATTTTTCAATGTCTCGAGGGACGGCCGTCCGCCGACGTGGCGCGCCTGTGGCTGACCGCGTCCGGCGGACCGTTTCGCCGCACGCCCGCCGACGCGATGGCCCGGGTAACGCGCGAGGACGCGCTGCGGCATCCGACGTGGCAGATGGGTCCGAAGGTGACGGTGGACTCCGCCACCTTGATGAACAAAGGCCTCGAGATCATCGAGGCGCACTGGCTGTTCGGTGTGGCGCCCGAGCGGATCGACGTCGTGATCCATCCGCAGAGCATCGTGCACTCCTGCGTGGAGATGGTCGACGGCTCGATCCTGGCGCAGCTCGGACCGGCCGACATGCGGCTGCCGATTCAAACGGCGCTCACGTATCCGCGGCGCCTGCCGCAGGCGATCGCCCGCCTCGACCTTCGCGCGCTCGGGGCCCTCGAGTTCGAGGCGCCCGACGAAGCGCGGTTTCCGTGTCTCGGATTGGCCCGCGAAGCGCTGCGGCGCGGGGGCACCGCCCCCGCGGCTCTCAACGCCGCGAACGAGGCCGCGGTCCGGCTTTTTCTCGACGACCGCATCGGGTTTACGGACATCGCCCCGGCGGTTCGCCGTGCGCTCGACGCCCACGTGCCCCGTCCCGCCGCATCGCTCGCGGACGTGGTTGCGGCGGATCGCGAGGCCCGCGCCGCTGTAGCGGCGGTGTGTGCGGCATAATGG
Source organism: bacterium (assembly GCA_035308905.1). Lineage (NCBI taxonomy): Bacteria > bacterium. The sequence continues at coordinate 51,493 of DATGFS010000065.1, forward strand.
AGATCATAAGGATGAACGAAACGGGGGATCCGGTGTGTCGACGATAATCCTGGCCGTGCTGGCCTTGGAATTGATGATCCTGGTGCACGAGTTGGGCCACCTGATTGTGGCGAAGCGGGCCGGCATTCTCGTGCACGCGTTCGCGATGGGGTTCGGCCCGCGGCTCGTCGCATTCACCCGCGGCGAGACCACCTACAGCCTCAACCTGCTGCCGATCGGCGGCTACGTGAACATGGCGGGCGAGGACGCGGACAGTCCCGACGTCCCGCCGGAGCGCACCTTCCGCGGCAAGTCGGTGGCGTGGCGGCTCGCCGTCGTGCTGGCCGGTCCGGCGATGAACTTCGTGCTCGCGATCGTGCTGCTGGCGGCGGTCGCGACATCCTACGGCATCCCGCTGCGCGTCAGCACGCGGGTCGGCACACTCGTGCCCGGCTACCCCGCGGCGCAGGCCGGCCTCCAGACCGGGGACACGATCATCTCCGTCGACGGCCGGCCGATGCGCGACGGCCAGCAGATGATCGACCTGATCCACCGCAGCGGCGACCGGACGCTCGCGATCCTCGTGCAGCGCGGCCCGCGGCGCTTCATCCTGCACGTGCGGACCCGCTTCGATCCCCGGCAGAAGGTGTGGATCACCGGGTTCTCGCCGACCGTGGTGCGCGGCCGCCTCGATCCCGTGCGGGCGGTGGGCTGGGGGGCCGTGACGACGTTTCGCGACGCGGGCGCGTATCTCGCGGCGCTCGGCAATCTGATCCAGTCCGGCCGGCTGCTCGGCGAGCTCGGCGGTCCGGTGACCGCGGTCAACGTGCTCGGCCAGGCCGCCCACGCGGGCGGCGAGACGTTCCTGTACTTCACCGCGTTCTTCAGCATCATCATCGGACTGTTCAATCTGTTTCCGCTGCCGGCGCTCGACGGCGGCCGGGCCGCGTTCCTCGTGGTCGAGGGCCTGCGCCGGCGCCCCGTCGATCCGCGCCGTGAGGGCTACGTCCATCTCGTGGGCCTCGCGCTGCTGCTGTGTCTGATTCTGGCGCTCACCGTGCGGGACGTGCTGCATCCCGTGCACTTAACGCTGCCTTAGCATGACCGTGCTACAATAGTGCCGATGAATCGGACCGAGACGCGGCGGGTGCAGATCGGACCGGTGCCGGTAGGCGGCGGCGCTCCGATCGCCGTCCAATCGATGACGACGACCGACACCCGCGACGCCGACGCCACGGTCGCCCAGATCCTGGCGCTCGAGCAGGCCGGGTGTGAGATCGCGCGGGTGGCGGTGCCGGATCGCGCGGCCGCCGACGCGCTTCCCGCGATCAAGGCCCGCATTCACGTGCCGCTCGTCGCCGACATCCACTTCGACTATCGGCTGGCGCTCGCGGCCCTCGTCGGCGGCGTCGACAAGCTGCGGCTCAATCCCGGCAACATCGGCAGCGACGACCGCGTGCGGACCGTCGCGCGCGAGGCGAAGGCCCGGGGCGTGCCGATCCGGGTCGGCGCGAACGTCGGCTCGCTCTCCAAGGAGATGCTGCGAAAGTACGGGGAGCCCTGCGCCGCGGCGCTGGTCGACAGCGCCCTCGACGAGATCCGGATCCTCGAGGACCTCGATTTCCACGACATCGTCGTGTCGGTCAAAGCCAGCGACGTCGAGATGGCGCTCGACGCCTACACCGCCATCTCGGAGCGCACGGCGTACCCGCTGCACGTCGGCATCACTGAGGCCGGGACAACGTGGGCCGGCACCGTCAAGTCCGCGGTCGGGCTCGGCGCGATTCTCTCGCGCGGCATCGGCGACACGATCCGCGTCTCGCTCGCGACCGATCCCGTCGAGGAAATCAAAGCGGGGTTCGAGATCCTGAAGTCGCTCGGCCTGAGGATGCGCGGGCCGATCCTGGTCGCGTGTCCGTCCTGCGGCCGCGCCGACGTGGACATCGTCGGGCTCGCCGAAGAGGTGGAGCGGCGGCTCGCCGTCTACCCCGTGCCGGTCAAGGTGGCGGTGATGGGTTGCGCGGTGAACGGCCCCGGCGAGGCGAGGATGGCCGATCTCGGCGTCGCCTGCGGCAAAGGCATGGGCCTGATCTTCAAGCGCGGGCGTATCGTGGCCAGCCTTCCGGAAGCGCAGTTGCTCGAAGGCCTGATGAAGGAAGTCGAGGTCGTGGTCCGCGAGAAGCAGGCCGAGGCGGCGGACGCCGGCGTGCCGGCACCCGTCGGCGGCGGCGGCGGCGCGGCGGAGAGCTAGGTCGGCCGGCGGCGGCCGGTCCGGTTGCCGCCGCTTCTGCTTCGCGACGAGATCCCCGCACACACGCGCGCCGGTCACGGCGGCGCAGCGCCGCGCGCCCGCAGGGGTTCGGGGCGGTGCGGCGAACCAGCATGGTCGAATCTACGGGTGGAGGAAGTAGCGCGATGCGTGATATCAAGGTCGAAACGCTGCCGGGGGTGCCGGTCGGCGAGCTGCAGGTGGAGATGGTCGAGCGCAAAGGGGTGGGGCATCCGGACTCCATCTGTGACGCGATCATGGATCGCGTGTCCGTTGAGTTGAGCAAGGAGTACATCAGCCAGTTCGGGCACATCCTGCACCACAACATCGACAAAGCGTTCCTCGTCGCCGGCGACGCCGACACGCGGTTCGGCGGCGGTTCCATTCGTGAACCGATGCGCCTCATTTTCGGGGACCGGGCCACATACGGCATCAACGGGCGCGAGCTGCCGATTCGCGAGATCGCGATCCGGACCGCGAAACACTGGATCCGCGAGAATCTACGATTCGTCGATCCCGGCGGGCCGGACGACCAGGACGGCCCGCACGTGACCTACCAGCTCGAGCTCAAGCCGGGGTCCGCCGAACTGGTCGACATTTTCAGCCGCGACACCACCGGCGCCAACGATACCTCCGCCGCGGTCGGATACTGGCCGATGACCGAGACGGAGCGGATCGTGCGGGAGACCGAGCAGTACATCAACTCCCGAACGTTCAAGGAAGAGTTTCCGGAGGCCGGCGAGGACGTCAAGGTGATGGGCGTGCGGCTTGGGCCGGAGCTGCGCCTCACCGCGGCCGTGGCGTTCGTCGACCGGTTCGTCGAGGGCGAGGATCAGTACTTCCGGCGCAAGCGCCAGCTGCACGAGTCGGTCGTGGAGTTTCTGAAGAAGCGCACGACCCTGGAGCGGGTGCACTTCGACCTCAACACGCTCGATGAGCCGGGGCGCGGGCAGAACGGCGTGTACCTGTCGGTGCTCGGCACGTCCGCGGAGTCGGGCGACAGCGGGCAGGTCGGCCGCGGCAACAAGGTCAACGGCGTGATCGCGATCAACCGGCCGATGGGCACGGAGGCGGCGGCGGGCAAGAACCCCGTGTCGCACGTCGGCAAGATCTATTCGGTGTTCACGCATCAGGTGGCGCAAAAGGTGTACGAAGAAGTCTCGGGCATCCGCGAAGTGTACATTTGGATGGTCAGTCAGATCGGCAAGCCGATCGACCAGCCGATCACCGCGGCCCAGATCATCCTCGCGAAGGGCGTGCGCCGCGGCGCCGTGGAGCGTAAGGTCCGCGACGTCGTCGATCGGGAACTGGCCGGCATCAACGTTTTCTGCCGCGACCTCGCCGGCGGCAAATACACGGTCTGCTGACGCCGCGGCCGTCACGCGCGGTGGTGCGATGGGCACGGCTGCCGGGAGCGATCCTGGCGGCCGTGTTCGTTTGCGGCGCCTGCGCGATTCAGCGCGTCCCGATCGGCGCCGGGCCGCCGTTCCTCCGGTCCGCCGGCTTGACGCGTGTGTCGGACCTCCGCGCGGTCAGCCCGCCCGCGTGGGCGCCGGACGGACGGCATCTCGCCTTCAGCACCGCCGACGCGCTGTGGAGCGTGCGCGCGGTGGCGGGAGACCTCGACCGCCGGCGCATCGCGGCCGTCGCGGGCGCCGTGCGCGTCGCGTGGTCGCCGGACGGCCGCACGCTCGCCGCGCTGGCCGGAGGACGCCTGCTCAGCTTCGCCCTTGACGATCCGTCGCCGCACGCGCTCGTCCCCGCCGTGGGCATCAAGGATTACGCGTGGCCGCGGGCCGGGGCCGGCCCGGCGTACGCAACCGCGAACGGAGCCGGCACCGCGCTGTGGACGCTGCCGGCCGCCGGGGGTGTCGTTCGCATCGGATCGCTGCCGCCCGGCCTCGAGATGCGGACGCTCGTGTGGCTGGCCGGGAACGCCGGCCTGGCGGTGGTCGCAGGGGATCGCGGCGCCGCCGCGGACCGCGTCGTGTTCATCCGCCTCGGCGTCCGCGTGGCGCCGCGCGTGCAGGCCCTGCCGATCGGTGGACACGATCCCGTGCCGTCGCCCGAGGGGCGCTTCATCGCCTACCTCGACGACGCGGCCGCGTCCGGCGCGGGAGACGGCGGCGAGACCCGCGTCGCGGTGATGCGCGCGGATGGGACCGGCCGCCGCGCGCTCACGCCTCCGGGGCGGTACACCGGCGTCGCGTGGTCGCCCGCGGGGACCGTGGTAGCCTACGCGCGCCAGGAGGGAGACCGGGCCGCGCTCGAGATCGCCGATGTGCTCACCGGGGAACGGCTGTGGCTCGGCGACTACCGGCCCGAAGTGGCCCCGCCCCAGGCGCCGCTCGCGATCGTATGGGCGCCGGACGGGACGCGGCTGGCCTTCGGGACCGATACCGGAAGCCGCGAAGGATTCGTCTGGGTGGCGACGCTCGAGCGCCGCTAGACCGGCGTGGGGCCGGCGGGCCGGCGCGCGAAGATGTACGCCCGCCGGCTCTGGTACTCGACCTGCGGCGCATACGGCCCGCGCTCGACGAGATCTTCCACGACGAGACCGGCGAGCTCCAATTCGCGCCGTATCGCCGGCGGCTCGAAGAACAAGAACTCCAGGTCAATCGGCCGGCCCCACAATTCGCGCTCGCGGAGCGTGTCGCGTCCGGCATGCAGCGCGAGCAGCAGCAAGCCGCCGGGCCCCAGCACGCGCGCCATCTCCCGGAACACCACGGGGAGCGAGCCGGCCGGGATGTTGACGATCGCGTAGAAGGCGGCGATTCCGGCGAGCGCGCCGTCGGGAAGATCGAGCGCGAGCATGTTGCCTTCGCGGAAGGCGATGTCCGGGTTGAGCCGCCGCGCCTCCGCGACCATGCGCGGAGAGAGATCCAGGCCGAACACCGCGGCGCCGGCGTCGCGCAGGTAGCGGGCGACCTGCCCGGGCCCGCAGCCCATGTCGCACACCTCGCCGCGTCCCGCGACATCGGCGGCGAAGCGGTCCAGCAGGCGCCGATCGAGCGGCTTGTCTCGCAGCTCGTCGAAGAGGCGGCGGGCATACTCGTCCGCCACGCGGTCGTAACTTTCGCGGATCGATCGCAAGATGCGCTCGGCCACGCAGAGCCTCCCGGACGCCCCCGCGGGGGGGCGCCGCCCGCGCCGTCATTGTACTGCCTTGACACAATCTCCGGCCGGCGAGACAATGAACCGGTAATGATGGGCGGCGGCCCCGCCAGCCATGTGGCGGGGCCGTGGCACACGTGTGGGGGTGAACCGAGTGCCGACCTACGAATACCGCTGTCCGCGCTGCGGGCATCAGTTCGAAGCGAGGCACGCGGTGAACGCCGCGCCGCCGAAATGTGAGCGGTGCGGCCGCGCGGTGCGGCGGGTGTTCACACCGGTGGGGATCATTTTCAAAGGCACAGGCTGGCATATCACGGACTACCGCAAGACCCCGGCGCCGGTTGAGGGCGAGACGAAGAAAAGCGAGTCCGCCGCGTCCGGCAAGGCCTCCGGCGACGGCGGAAAGAGCGGCTCCGCGGCCGCGGACGGCGGCAGCAAGTCGAGCGACGGCAGCACGTCGAGGGGCGGCACGAAGTCCGACGGCGCGCGATCGAAGCCCGCGTCGCGAGCCGGTGGCGGCCGCTCCGGCTCGTAGCAGCGGCGCCGGCGCGAGGGCGCGGCCGATCGGCCGCGCCCTCGCGCTGTCAGTGGCGCTGTGCGCGGTCGCCGGTGGACCGGCCGTGATGACCTGGTCGCCGGCGGCGGCGCAGACGCCGCTCGCCGTCGCGGTGGGCTTCGACGGCGCGGTGCGGCCCGGTGCGCCTACACCGCTCGAGGTGCGGACGCCGCCGATGTCCGCGGGAGGCTCCGCCGAAATTGTGGTCGAGACGGACACGCTGACGCCGGGCACCGGCCGCGCGACCGTGTCCACCGTGGTGCCCTTCCAGGCGGTCGCCGGGGCGTCGGAGCGGGTGCGGGTGCCGGTGGTCATCGAGGATGTGCGGCGCCCCGTCCGGGTGCGGCTCATGCTCGGCGGCCGGCTCGTCGCCCGCGCCCAGGTACCGCTCGATCCTGCGCGTGTGGCCGGCCGGCTCGTCGTGCTCGTCTCGGAGGTACGCGCCGGCCTCGGCGTGCTGCGGCGCGTGGATGAGCGCGCCGTCGACGCCTACGTCACGGCCGACGCGCTGCCGGCGCGGTGGCAAGAGTATACGGGCGTGGATCTCCTCGTCCTGCGCGACCTCGATCCCGCGCGTCTCGGCGAGGCGCAGCGCACGGCGCTGCTCACGTGGGTGCGCCTCGGCGGCCGGCTCGTCGTGATCGCCCGGCCCGGGGTGCCGCTGCCCGACTTTCTCGCGCCGATTCTGCCGGCGCATCTCGCGGGCGCGCACGCGCTCACCGCTCCCGCGGATCTCGCCGCTCGCTTCGGCGGTGCGGTTCCCGCCGGGCCGATCGCAGCGGTGGCGTTGATCCCGCAGCCGGACGCCGAGCTCGTGCGCGCGGGCGGCATGGCCGTGGCCGCCGGGGCGGCCGAGGGCGACGGGTACGTGAGCGTGTGGGGGATCGATCCGACGGTGCCGCCGCTCGCGGAGTGGGACGGCCGCGCGCGTTTGTGGGCGGCCGCGCTCGGCACGCCGCGGCCCGTGCTCGCCGATGCCTCGGTGCTGGCCGACCGGCTGAGCCCGCGCGCGGCGGTCGACCGATTCTCGCACGTCGCCGCCGGGCTGCTGATCGCGCTGTACGTCGCGGGGCTCGCGGTCCTGCGCCGCCGCCGTCCCACGCCGGCGGGTGCCGCGGCCGGCGCGGCCGCGGCCGCGCTCGCGATCGCGGTCTTTGTGACGCTCGCGGTCGGCGCGCGTGCACGCTCCACCGCTCTTACGCAGGTCGCCCTACTGCAGCAGGCGCCGGGAGCGCCCGTCGCGCGCGCGCTCGTCGTCGCCGCGGCGACGGTGCCCTACGGCGGGCCCGTCGACGTGACGGCGCCCCCCGGCGCCGCGGCGGCTCCGGTGGCCATGACGGGCGATCTTCGCGTCCGGTGGCGCGACGCCACCGCGGAGCTCGCGGGGGTGGCGCGGCCGGACCGGCCGTGGGTGTTCCAGGCGCTGGCCGCGGTGCCGCTGCGTACGTCGGCGGCCTTCGACCCCGGCGCGCAGACCTTGACCGTCGATCTCGGTCCCGCCGGACTGCGCAGCGCGGCCGTCTGGTGGCACGGGCTCGTCTATCCGCTCGGCGATCTGCCGGCGGGCCGGATCGTGCGCCCCGTGCCGGAGATCGGGTGGCGCCGTGCGTCGGACGTCGTCGCCGACGATCAGTCGCCGGGGCGGTTTTTCCGGGCCCCGGACAGCCAGGCTCCCGGCGCGATTGCGCGGTGGCCCCGGGCGGTGCTGATCGGCGAGTGGTCCGGTCCGGCACCCAGGTTTGTGCTCCCCGAGCGCGCCGGCGCAGGCCGGGTGGAGGAGGACGTCGTGCTCGTGGTGCCGATCGAAGGCCCGGCGCCGCGGGGGGCGCAGCCGTGAGCAACCCGGTGCTGCGCGGAGACCTGCGGGCGCGGGCCGCCAGCCGCAAGGTCTTCGCGATCGAGCTATTCTATCTCGGGGTGCTCGGCGCGCTGGCCTGGCTCGGCATGCCGCCGGAACTCGGCCCGCAGACCGCCGAACGAACCGCGAGCCTGACGACCGCGCTGCTCGCCGTCCAGGTCATCCTCGTGACCTACTTCACGTCGGCCTGCGCCGCCCAGGAGATTGCGGTGGAGACTGAAAAGTCTCCGGTCGATCTGGTCTTCGCGCCCTTTGCGCCGCGGTCGATCGTCGCCGGCAAGAGCGTCGCGACGCTCGTCACGGTCGGCTATTGGCTGCTGCTCGGGGCGCCGTTCGTCGCGCTGTCGGCCGGCATCCGTCAGGACTCGGCGGCCGGACTCGCAAGCGCCGGCGCGTTGATCGTCGTGGTGGCGTGGAGCATGGGACAACTGGGGCTGTGGCTCGGCATCGCGATCGAGTCGGAGTTCTCGCGGACGCTCGCGCATTGGGCATTGCTGTTGCTGGTCTTCGTCGGCACGCTCGCGCTGCCGCTGCCGGCGCGCACGATCAATCCCGTGCTCGGCGTCGCCGCGGCGCAGCGTGGGGTCTTGCCGGCCGCGGTCTACGCCGTGTACGTCGCGTTCGGCCTCGCATGTGACGGGGCGGCGCGCCTGACGCTGCGGCGGTATCTCACGTGAACGCGTCGCCGGAAGCCCGCGAGCTGCACCGGCTGCTGCAGCCGGTCGTCCGCCGCCTCGCGATCGCGGCGGCGGTGCGGCGGCTGGCGCGCGCGATCGCCGCGGCCGCCGCCGCGCTGCTCGTCTGGGCGCTCGTGACCGCGGTCATCCCCATCCCGTTTCCGCTGTCGCGCATGCTGCCGTGGGTGGCCCTGGCGCTCGTCGCCGGGGCCGTGGCCGCCGTCTGCTGGCGCCGGCCGCCGCTTCTCGTGGCTGCCCGCGTGGCCGACCGGCGCGCGGGGCTCGCCGACCGGCTCGGGACGGCCGTTGATCTCCTGGCGCGCATCGAACGTCCGGTGGGGCTCGTGCGCCTCCAGATCCGCGACGCGTTGTCGGCGGCGGCAGGACTCGAGCCGCGCGCGGTCGCCCCGATTCGCGCCCCCGGCGACGCCTGGCTGGCGTTCGCGCTGTGTCTCGCCCTTGCCGCCTGGTCGTGGTTGGGCGCGGGATTGGCCGTGCCCGGCACGCCCGCCGGCCGCATGGCGGCGACAATTCACCGCGAAGGCCGCGTGCTCGTCGACGTCGGCCGCCGCTTGGATGAGACCGGCCGCGCCGGACACCTGCCGGAAGCGCTGCGCACCGCGCCGGCCGTGCAGGGTGCCGGCCGCCGTCTCGAAGCGCCGCGCGTCGGGTGGGACGACGCGATGGGCCAGGTCCGCGAGGTCGTGCGGCAGCTGCAGGCGGCGCAGGACAGCGTGCGCCGGCAGATCGACGAGGCGATGTCTCCGGGGCGCGCCGGGCGTCCCGGTACCGGGAAGCCCGACAGCGCGGCGGCCCGGCGTGCCGATCAGGCGCAGCGGCTCGACGCGGCGCGGCTCGCGATGGAAGACCTGGCAGGCGCGCTGCGCCAGGGCACCGGCACCGGCATGTCCGCGGATGAGCTCGCCCGGCGCCTGCGCGCGCTCTCCGAATCGCTCGATCAGTTGGGCGCGCCGCCCGGCGTGCGGGCGGGCGTCGACCGCGCCCGCCGCGCGGCGGAAGGTGGGCAGCGCGGCGCGTCGTCGGCCGCGTTGGGTGAGGCGTTACAAGACCTGCAGGGCCTCGAGCGGATGCTGGGCGACGAGCAGGCGCTCGGGGACGCCCGGCGGCAGGTCCAGCGTTCGGCGGACCGCATCGCTCAGGCCGCGCGAGGCGGCGGAAGCGCACAGTCGGCCGAGCAGCCCGGGCCCGATACGTCATCGCAAGCCGCGTCCGGCTCGAACCCTCCGACGCCCGGCGCCGACGAGACGACGGCGCCGCCGCCCGGGCCGAACCAGGGGAGTCTGCCCGGCCGCGGGACCGGCGGAACCATGGGCGCCCCTACACCGCGGCTCGGGGGAACCCGGACGCAAAGCCGTCTCCAAGGGCTGCCGGGACCGGGGTCTACCCACGTGCGGGAGATCGTGGGGCCCGGACGCGCCGCGCCCGTGCAGCACGCCGCGGCGCCGCCGCCGGCGGACATCGCGCACGAGATCGACCGCGCGCTCTCGCAGGACCCGCTGCCGCCGGGGTACGTGACGTTGATCCGCCGGTACTTCGATTCGCTTGGAGGCGCACCATGAGCCCTGCCGACCGTCCGGCACCCGATCTTGCCGCGCAGACCGTCGAGGAGTTCCGGCGCACGTTCGGGCTCGTGCGCGGGGAGCTGAGCCGCGTGATCGTCGGCCATCAGGAGCTGCTCGACCTCGTGGTCACCGCGCTCTTTGCCGGCGGCCACGTGCTGCTCGAGGGCGTGCCCGGTCTCGGCAAGACGCTGCTCGTGCGCACGCTCGCCCAGGCGCTGGACGTCCGATTCGCCCGGATCCAGTTCACGCCCGACCTCATGCCGGCCGACATTCTGGGCACCAACCTCGTCGTGCAGGACGACGCGGGCCGCCGCCGGTTCGAGTTTCAGCCCGGCCCGATCTTCGCGCAGATCGTCCTCGCCGACGAGATCAACCGCGCGACGCCGAAGACACAGTCGGCGCTGCTCGAAGCGATGCAGGAGCATCGCGTGTCGGTCGGCAAGCGCACCCACGTCCTCGAAGAGCCCTTCGTCGTCCTCGCGACGCAGAACCCGCTCGAGATGGAGGGCACGTATCCCTTGCCGGAGGCCCAGCTCGACCGGTTCCTCCTCAAGCTCTACGTGCGCTTTCCCGATCGCGAC
>DATGFS010000066.1 GCA_035308905.1 bacterium
CTGCCGGTCGCCCGGCTGGGGCCGCGGACGAAGACGCTCCAAAATCTGTTGAACGCCGTCGCAATCGGGGTGCTGCTCTTCCTCGTGTGGGACATTCTCTCGAAGGCCCAGGAGCCGATCAACGGGGCGCTCAAGGCCGCCATGAAATCAGGCCACTGGGGCGCCTTCGCCCTGCTAGTGCTCATGCTCGTGCTCGGACTGGTCTTCGGCCTCGTGGGCCTGGTCACGTTCGCAAGCGTCGCCGGCCGGCGGGCGTCTCCGCGGCTGCCGGGCCCCTATCAACTGACGCTCTTGGTCGCGACGGGGCTCGGCCTCCACAATTTTTCTGAAGGCCTCGCCATCGGCCAAGCCGCCTCCACGGGAGCGATCGGGTTCGCGCTGGTGCTCATCATCGGATTTGGGCTCCACAACGTCACGGAGGGGTTCGCGGTCGCGGCGCCGGTGGCCGCCGCCGGCGAAGTGCCGTCCTGGTCGTTTTTGGGCGCGGCCGGCCTGATCGGCGGCGGGCCCACGTTTCTCGGCACGCTCATCGGCTACCGCGTCAACTCGCCCCAGGCGTTTGTCCTCTTTCTCGCGCTGGCGGCCGGCGCGCTCTTTTACGTGATCGGCGAGATGTACGCGGTCGGCCGCCGGTTTCAGCAGCCTCCTGTCGCGGCCTGGGGCATTATCATGGGTTTCCTCGCCGCGTACGCGACAGATTTGATTTTGACGATCGGCGGCGCCTAAGCCCACACGCTTCTCGCCCGGCCCGCGGCAGCTTCCTTCCGGCCACCCGCGTCCATCGGCGGACCGCCCGAACACAGAATCAGGTCCAGGTCGGATCGTCGCCCCGGACGGTCGATGGTACCCTGGTGGTGACTGAACACGACCTGGGGCGAGGGGTGGCAGATATGGCGCAGGTCGCACGCGACATCATGAGCCGGGACGTCGTTTCGCTGTCGCCGGGGATGTCGATCGCCGACGCGGCGGATGCGCTGCTCCACTACCGCATTCACGGCGCGCCGGTCGTCGACGGGACCGGCCAGCTGGTCGGCATGGTCAGTTTCACCGATCTCTCCGCCCGCCACGGCGGCACGATCCGCGACGTCATGACCGCCGACTCGGTCTCCGTCTCCGAAGATACACCGGTCGACGAAATCGCGGCGCTGATGCTCGACCAGATGGTGCGCCGCGTGCCCGTCGTCGGCGGCGGACGGGTCACCGGCATCGTGAGCGCGAGCGACATCATCCAGGTGTTCTTGAACCTGCACGAACCGCGCCGGACAGGCGCGGAGACGGCAGCGCCGAGGACCGCCGGGACACCGAAGCGGGGAGTGCCCCGCCGCGGGGCGCCTCGTGCGAAGCGATCGGGGCGCATGCTCACACGAGGTGATCGCAGATGATGGGCCTGTACGAAATTGGACCGAGTCCGGTATGGGGCGCGGTGCTCATGGGCTGGATCGGGATGCTCGTAGTCGCCGTGGCGGTTCTCGCAGGGATCGTGCTGGCTGCACGGGCCGCGGCGCGCCGGTCGTCGGAGGCGCCCGCACCGGTTTTCCCGAAGCGGTACGCCGCCTAGCGTGAGAGGAGTCGGGAGATGATGCGGATCTTGGTGGCCACGGACGGGTCGCCGCACGCGAAGCGCGCGGCCGCACTCGCGGCGCGCCTCGTGCGCGAGCTGCAGAAGGCGGAAATCGTGCTGGTCAATACCGGTCACATTCCGGCGATCGCGCTCGGCGGGCCGGGCGCCGACATGATGGTCGACTACAGCGTGCTGGAAGAAGGCTTCGAGAAGGCCGGGCAGGCGATTCTCGAGCAGACGGCAGAGGTGTTCCACGGTGTCGACGCGCCCGTGACGAAGCAGTACCGGCGGGGCGAGCCGTCGCACGAGATCCTCGCGGCCGCGGCCGAGGCGAAGGCCGACATGATCATTATGGGCAGCCGCGGTCTCGGGCAGATCGGCGGCCTGATCCTCGGGAGCGTGAGTGAGCGCGTGCTGCACGGGGCGCACATTCCCGTGCTGATTGTCCGGTAGCGCGGGCATTCCGATGATGCCGGTACTCGACCGGCCGCTGCGTCACGTGGTGTTCCGCATCGACGGACGGCGGATCCCCGGAGCCCGGTCGGTGGCGCTCGTGGGCTCGTTCAACCGGTGGGACTCGGCGGCGGAACTCCTCCGGCGCGACCCCGACGGCTGGTGGACGGCCGACGTCCTGCTTGTGCCCGGTGAATACGAGTATCTCTTCCTCGTCGACGGAATGCCGTGGAACGACCCGCTCGACGACGGCCGCATGGCGAACGCGTGGGGCGGGCACTATTCGCTGCGGGTGGTGGTCTGACGATGAAGCGGGCGATGATCACGGCACGGAAGGTCGCGGCGGAGCAGATCGTGCAACAGCTGCGGCACGGCCGGAAGCCATTCTACGGGGCCCGGGGAGCGGCGGGGCCCAAGGACTTCAAAGATCTCCGCGGCCCGAAGGGGGTCCTGCTGAAGGAAGCCGAGGACCTGGCGCTGGCGGAGGAGCAGGAGCGCCCTACTGTGAGCCGGCGAGCGCCCGCTCGACCATCATCGACAACTGCTCGACGGTAAGCGCGCCGGTCGCCTTCTGACCGTTTACGACAAATCCGGGCGTCGCCGTGATGCCGGTCCGCCGCGCTTCCTGTGTGCCCGTCTCGACGCCTGTCAGCGATCGAGGGTCGGCGAGACAGGCCCCGAACGTCGTACGGTCCATCCCCACGTCGCCGGCCCACCGCTCGAGGCGCGCCGTGTTGAACGTGCCGGTGTTCTCGCCTCCCTGGTGCTGATAGAGCACGGCGAAGTACTCCCAGAATTTCCCGCGCTGCTGCGCGCACCAGGCGGCGCGGCCCGCGAGCGTGGACTCCGGCCCGATAAACGCGAGGGTGTGCCAGATCATGCGCGCCTTGCCCGTGGCGACGTATGTGGCGATGATGCGCGGCTCCGTCTGCCGGACGAACTCGCCGCAATACGGGCACTGAAAGTCCCCGAACTCGTCGATCGTGACCTTGGCTTGCGGCGAACCGAGCATCGGCTCGCCGGTCGGACTGGCACCCTGCGGGACGCCGGCGGGGACCAGCGCCTCGGGCGCGCGGGTGGCGGACCGGTTGGCGAGAAAAAAGATGGCGGCGGCGGCAATGACGATCGCGACGGCGGTACCGGCGATCCAGAGCCACGGACGCGCCCGGCGGTGCGGCGCCGACGGCCTGCCCACGTGCGGGGGAGATGGGCGCGTCGAAGATGGTCCGGGAGTCATGCCGAAGGGAGTATAGCACTAGGATGCGGAACCGGCCCGGAGTGAACGAGGGCGCCCTCCGGCGGTGGATCGCCATGACCGGGATGGCCCTGGCGGGTCTCGCCGATGCGCTCTACTTGACGTGGTATCATTACGATCCGGCGGTGCGCGTCTGCATCGCCACGGGCGGCTGCGAGACGGTAAACGGCAGCCGCTTCGCCATGCTCGGGGATGTGCCGGTGGCCGTCATCGGCGCGGCCGGGTATCTGCTCATCGTCGCCGCGCTCGCGACCCGGCGGTGGGGCCCGCCGGAGTTGCGGCGCACGGCGGGCTACGCCGCGTACGCGCTCGCGGCGGCCGGCACGGCCTTCGCGCTCTATCTGACCGCGGTTGAAGCGTTCATCCTGCACGCGTACTGCACGTGGTGCCTCGTCTCCGCCGCCCTGGTGACGGCGGTGTGTATCGTGGCCACGGTCGATCTCGCCGCCTCAGACCGCGCCTGAGCAAAACCGGTCGCCGCTCCACGCCCAAATACGACCTACGCCCGATGAAATCCGCTCCGATCTGGCGGAACATGGGGGTGGAGGTGTTTTATGCAGCGCACCGTCGCTCTGTTGCCGAGTCCGACCGGGGAGCTTCGCGACATCCGCGAGGTGGCGGCGTCGATCGGCCTCGCCGAACGTGATCTCGATCTCCACGGGCGCCACCGCGCGAAGATCGCCCGCGACACGGTCGAGGCGGCGTGCGGGACGCGCGTCGGTCATCCGCGCGGCAAGTACGTGCTCGTCTCGGCCATCACCCCCACGCCGCTCGGCGAGGGGAAGACCGTTACCGCGATCGGGCTGTCCATGGGGCTCTGGCGGCGCGGCCGGACCGCGGCGGTGGCGATCCGGGAGTCGACGCTCGGTCCGACGCTCGGCGTGAAGGGCGGCGGGGCGGGGGGCGGCGCATCGCACATCGTGCCGCTCGACGAGTGCCTGCTCGGCCTCGGCGGCGACGCGCACGCTGTCGCGAACGCCAACAACCTGCTGGCCGCCTTCATCGACGACGTGTTGATGCGCCGCTCGATCCCGATCGATCCGTTTACCGTGCAGTGGCGCCGTGTGGGCGACATCTCCGATCGGGCGCTGCGCCGCATCGTGACCGGGCTCGGCGGGCACGCCAACGGCGTCCCGCGCGAGACGGGCTTCGACATCACCGCGGCGAGCGAGGTCATGGCGCTTCTCGCCCTCAGCCTGGACGGCCGGGATCTCCGGGCGCGGCTCGGCAAGATCGTGGCGGGATTCGACGGCGACCGGCCGGTCCTGGCCGAAGAACTCCGCTGCGCCGGGGCGATGGCCGCGCTGCTCCGCGAGGCGATGCAGCCCAACCTGATGCAGACCGTGGAAGGCACGCCCGCGTTCATCCATACCGGCCCGTTCGGTAACATCTCGCACGGGAACTCGTCGATCATCGCGGATCTGGTCGCGCTGCCGCGGGTCGAGTACCTCGTCACCGAGGCGGGCTTCGGGGCGGACATGGGCGCGGAGAAGTTCTTCGATATCAAGTGCCGCGCATCGGGCCTCGCGCCGGACGCCGCCGTGCTGGTCGCGACCGTGCCCGGTATTAAGAGCCACTCCGGACGGTACCGGCTGGCCGAGGGCCGCGCCGTCCCCGCGGACCTCTGGCGGGAAAACGTGCCGGACCTCGAGACCGGGGCGGCCAACCTGACCCGTCAGATTCGCAATCTCCGCGCCTTCGGCGTGCCCGTCGTGGTGGCCGTCAATCGCTACGAGACGGATTCGCCGGCGGAGCTGCGGGCGGTCCGGTCGCTGGCGGCGGATGCGGGTGCGGCGGCCGTCGCCGAGCACTGGGGGTTCGCGCAGGGAGGGGCCGGATGCGTCGGTCTCGCCAACGCGGTCGAGGAGGCCTGCCGGTTCGGCGCCGCCGTTCGGCCGCTGTACCGCCTCGAGGAGAGCCCGGAAGCGAAGATCATGACGCTCGCCACCCGGCTCTACGGCGCGGCCGACGTCTCCTTCGCGCCGGAGGCCCGGCGCGACCTGGAGCGCTACATCAAAGCCGGATACGGCGGCCTGCCCGTCTGCATCGCGAAGACGCACCTCTCGCTGTCGCACGATCCGGCGCTCAAAGGCGCGCCGAGCGGATACACGTTTCCCATTCGGGGCGTGCGGCTCGCGGCGGGAGCGGGGTACCTTTACGCGCTGGCGGGCGACATCATGACGATGCCGGGCCAGCCGAGCCACCCGCACGCGGCGCAGATCGATGTGGACGCGGCGGGCCGCGTAACGGGCCTCGTCTGACCGTCGGGCGGGCATCGGGCGCGGAACCCACGCGCAATCGTCTGTCCGCCGGATATATCGCCGGCGCGAAGACCGGCATACTTCGTGTTAGAATCGCTCGACTCTCCCGGGGGGATAATCATGCCGATTTCTCGTGAAGATGCACTCGAGTATCATCGCACGGGCCGCGCGGGGAAGATCGCCATCGCCGTGACCAAACCCTGTGCCACCCAGCGCGACCTGTCGCTGGCGTATACGCCGGGCGTCGCCGAGCCCGTCCGCGACATTCACGCGGATCCCCTCGAGGCGTTCGCGTACACGGCGAAGGGCAATCTGGTCGCGGTGCTCACCAACGGCACCGCCGTCCTGGGGCTGGGCAATATGGGGCCGGCGGCCGCGAAGCCGGTCATGGAAGGGAAGGCGCTCCTGTTCAAGCGGTTCGCCGACGTCGACGCGTTCGATCTCGAGATCGACGCGACGGACCCCGAGGAAATTGTGCGCGTCGGGCGGGCACTGGCGCCGACCTTCGGCGGCATCAACCTCGAGGACATCAGGGCGCCGGAGTGCTTCCTCGTCGAGGAGCGGCTCAAGCAACTGGTGGATATTCCTGTGTTTCACGACGACCAGCACGGCACGGCGATCATCACGGCCGCCGGACTGCTCAACGCCTTGGACCTGGCCGGGAAGCGCATCGAGCAGGTCCGCACGGTGATCAGCGGCGCCGGCGCCGCGGCGATCGCGTCGGCCGAGTTCTTCGTCAGACTTGGGATGCGCCGGGACCACATCCTGTTGGTCGATACAAAAGGGGTCGTCTACGCCGGGCGCACCGCGGGGATGAACCCCTACAAGCAGCGGCTGGCCGTCGAGACGCCGGCGCGCACGCTCGCGGATGCGCTGACCGGCGCGGACGTGTTTGTTGGGTTGTCGATCGCAGGCATCGTCAGCCGCGAAATGGTGCGGACGATGGCGGAGCGGCCGATTATCTTCGCGCTGGCCAACCCCGATCCGGAGATCACCTACGCGGACGCCCGCGCGGCGCGCCCGGACGCGATCGTCGCGAGCGGCCGCTCCGACGACCCGAACCAGGTCAACAACGTGCTGGGGTTCCCGTTCATCTTCAGAGGCGCGCTCGACGTCCGGGCGCGCGCGATTAACGACGAGATGAAGATCGCGGCGGCCCGCTCACTCGCCGCGCTGGCGAGGGAAGAAGTGCCGGACGCGGTGCTGCGGGCCTACGGGCTCGAGCAGCTGCGCTTCGGGCCCGACTACATCCTCCCGAAGCCGGTGGATCCGCGGGTGCCGCTGTGGGTGGCGCCCGCGGTCGCCGAGGCCGCGATGGCTTCGGGTGTCGCGCGCCGGACCGTGGACCTGGCCGTGTATCGCGACGAACTCGCCCGGCGCCTGACGCGGGGCTGGGAGATCATGAGCGTTGTGGTGCGCAAGGCCCAGGCCTCGCCCCGGCGCGTCGTGTTCTCCGAGGGCGAGGAGCCGAAGGTCATCCGTGCCGCGGCGGCGCTCTCCCGGCAGGGGATCGCGCATCCCATTCTCCTCGGCCGGGAGGATGTAATCCGCAGGCGGATGCAGGAGCTCGGCATCTCTATTCAGGCCGGCATCGTCACTCCCGAAGAGTCGCCGACCCTCTCGGACTACGCGGCCGCGCTGTACGAAACGCGCCGCCGGAAAGGGATCACGCTGCGAGAGGCCGCGGCGCTGATGCTACAGCCCAACTACTTCGGAGCGATGATGGTTCGCGCCGGCGATGCCGACGCGTTTGTCGCCGGCCTCACCTACCACTACCCTGACGTGATCCGGCCGGCCCTCCACGTCATCGGCCCGGCACGCGGCGTCTCCCGGGTCGCGGGGTTGTATCTCCTCACGCTGGGGGGCCGTCCGTATCTGCTCGCCGACCCGACGGTCAACGTCGATCCGACCGCCGAAGAGCTGGCCGACATCGCCATCATGGCCGCGGAGAAGGCGGGCGAGTTCAACATCACCCCGCGTATCGCGATGTTGTCGTTCTCGAACTTCGGCTCGACGCGCCACTCCCGGTCGGCCAAGATGGCGGAAGCGACCGCGCTGGTGAAGGCCCGGCGGCCCGACTTGATGGTCGACGGGGAGATCATGGCCGACGTGGCCGTGTCGCCGGAGCTGCGCGGGGCGGACTACCCGTTCTCGACGCTGGTGGGGGAAGCCAACGTCCTGATCTTCCCCAGCCTGGAGGCCGCCAACACCGCCTACAAGCTCCTCCAGCACCTCGGAGGCGCGACCGCGGTCGGCCCAGTCTTGATGGGGATGGCGAAACCCGTGCACGTGCTGAGCCGCGGCGCGGAAGTTGCGGACATCGTTGACATCGCGACGATCGCCGTCGTGGATGCTCAAAACCTCGCGCAACTGTCCGAGCTCTCCCGCGCGATAGCCTCGACCCGGACGGCGCCGGCGCCGGCCTAAGATCCGCCGCCGCGCGTCACGCACCTCCGAAGCACGTGTGGGTGGCCGCGGCTCTCCAAGAGCCGCGGCCACCCGCGGTACGTCCTGACGCGGTCCCCGCGCTCTCCGCCGAATGCCCGACCCCCAATAGGATGGCCGCCCGATGTTAATACCCTAGGGGGTAGCGTATGTTCAGGAGTGGCAAGGCTTGGAGACGTCGCGACAGGAGGCGGGTGCGATGAGTAAGACGATGGACGTTCCGTCGAAGCAAGATACGGGAAGCGTGGCGACCGGCAAGCTCTCGATCATCATGTTCAGCGGGACCGCCGATAAGTTCATTCCGCTCGGCGTGCTCGCACAGGGCGCGGCAGCGATGGAGATGCAGGTGAACGTGTTCGTGACGGGCTTCGGCCTGCTCGGCTTCACAAAGACGCCCCACGACCTGCCGTTCCCGCCGGAGTTTGCGGCGATGGCGCCGGGCCTCGCCCAGGGCATGAAGGCCGCCCGCGTACAGCCGTGGGACGCGATGCTGCGCCAGGCCAAAGAATTGGGCGCGAAAGTCTATGCGTGCTCGATGATGGCCGAGGTCATGGGACTCAAGAAGAGCGACTTCAACGATCTCGTGGACGACGTCGTCGGCGCCGCGACCTTCCTCCAGGCGGCCGAGGGCGGCCAGACGCTGTTCATCTGAGGTGCGGATATGGACGGGAGCACAGTAGCGAACACGGCCGCGGCGACGCGGACGCTGGTAGATTCCCGGGGGTCGTCGTGTCCCGGACCGATCACCGACCTGGCGATCGCCTACCGCCGCTCGAAGGTCGGCGATGTCATCGAACTGTGGGCCACCGACCCGGGCGTGAAGCCGGACGTTCAGGCGTGGGCCGCCAAGACGCGGAACGAGATCGTGTCGATCGAGGACCAGGCGGACAAGATCGTCACCATCGTCAAGATTCTGCGCCGGTGAGGTGAGCGTATGAAGCGCGTCCTGATCGTCGGCGGCGGCTCGGGCGCCACGATGCTGGCCAACATGCTGGATCGGCGGCGCTTCGAGACCATTGTCCTGAGCAAGTCGCCGGAGCATATGTTCCAGCCGGCGCTGCTCTACGTCGCGTTCAAGAACGCCAACCCGCGCATCATTCGCGACGAGCGGCGCCTCCTGGCGCGTCACGTCCGGTTCATCCAGGAACCGGTGACGCGCATCGATCTCGGGGCGCGCCTGGTCACCACCGGCGCCGGGAGTGTCTACGATTACGACGCCCTCGTCGTGGCCACCGGCGTGACGACCGACCCGGAGCAGATTCCGGGCCTCGCGGACGTCAACGAGCAGTTCGGCAACTACCACAGCAACGTCGCCTGGGCGCAGAAGGTCTGGGCCGGCCTCGACGCTTTCCGCGGCGGGACGATCGTGCTGGGACAGACGTCCCCGGTCATCAAGTGCCCGCCGTCGCCCGTGGAAGGGATGCTCTTGACCGAGGAGCTGCTGCACCGGCGCGGCCTGCGCGATCGCACGCGCCTCGTCTTCATCTCGCCCTACCCGCGGGCGTATCCGGCCGAGCCCATGAACGCCATCGTCGAGCCGATCATGCGCGCGCGCGGCATCGAGATCATGCCGTTCTTCGACGTAGACCGGATCGATCCGGCGGCCCGCACGATCTACTCCATCGAGGGCGAGGAGATTCAGTACGACCTGCCCATCCTCATCCCGCCCTTCGTCGGCGCCGACATCGCCTACGAACCCGCCGGCGTGGTCGACGCGAACCGCTTCGTCGTCACCGACAAGCAGACGCTCCGCATCAAAGGCTTCGACAACGCCTTTGCCATCGGCGATGCGACGAACCTGCCGACCTCCAAGGCCGGCGTCGGCGCGCACCTCGAGGCGAAGGTGGTGGCGGCCCTCCTGAGCGGAGCCCCGGCGCAGTTCCGCGGCCGGACGCACTGCGCGGTAGACCTCGCGTACGGCATGGGGACGTTCGTCATTGGGTCGTATGCCTCGCCGGTCCTCAACGTCCCGCCGAACCGTCTCAACCACGCGATGAAGATGATGATGGCCCACATGTACTGGCTCAGCCTGCGGGGATGGCTGGAGCCGGTCTTCGATTGGTACTTCGCGCGCACGGATCCCGACAAGCGGCTCCGGGCCGCGGCCCGCAGCGACGAGGCCCGACCGGCGGCGTAACGCCTACCGAGCCCCGTCAGTGGGGGGAGTCTCATGACGATGGCCTCAACGGAATCAGAGGAGGCGACGATGCCGCCGCGGGTGGATGATGAGCTGCGCGAGGAGCACGAGGCGCTGCTGGCGCGGCTGCGCCGCGTCGAGGGGCAGATTCGCGGCCTCCAGCGCCTGCTGGAGGAAGGGGCGTCCTGTGAGACGGTGGCGCACCAGCTCTTCGCGGCGAAATCGGCCCTGGAGAAGGTCGGGGTTCGCCTCCTCGTGACGAACATGCGGAGGTGTCTGGCCCGCGAGGTCGCGGGGGACGCGACGGCCAGGCGCGCCCTTGACCGCCTCGCGGAGACCTTTGCCCGGCTCGCGTGAAGACCCGGTGACGGACGCCCTCGAGTTTCCGGAGGCGTCACCGAGACGGGGAGGCGCCGCGGAGAACCCTCGCATATCGCGTTGACGAGGGCGCCCGCTCTCGCCCTTGCGCGCTCCGGCTCTCCTCGGCGTGTCCCAGCGCGTAGACCGTCAGCGCCGCCGCCAGGACCGTTCCCATGCCGAGCAGCTGCGACGGAGGGATCGGTGCGTGGCGCGTCGCCGCCACTACCGCCACGGTCACGATCGGCGCCGCGGCCGAGACGGCTGTGACGCCCGTGGCGGACGCGTGGTGGAGGCCCGCGACCGCCGTGAGCGTGAACGCGAGCAAGAGCAGGCCTGTGACGAGCACAAAGCCCCACTGCACCGCGGAGAGGCGCGCGATCGCGCCGAGCCCGCCCGCCGCCGCGACGTAGGCGAACAGCAGCACGGCGCCGAGGGCCATCTTGACCGCGACGACCGCCGCGATGGAGACGGTGCGCAGCGCGATCTTGATCAGCACGGCGCCGGCGGCGAACAAGAGCGTGCTGGCCGCCAGCAGCGGGACGCCGCCGTCCAGGCGGACGTCGTGGATCCGGACACCGAGCGTCAGCCCGGCCGCCAACACCGCCAGCGCGACGGGTACGGTGCGGGGGAAGCGCTCCCCCAGAAACAACGCCGCGAGCGCCGCCACGACCAAGAATTGGGTGTGTCCGATCACCGCGGCCGTCGTCGCCGTGCTGATCTGCCGTCCCCGAAAGTCCACGCCGTACGCGACGCTCCCGGCGACCAGGGCGATTGCGACGAGCAGGCCCCACTGGCCTCGGGTGAGCCGCGCCAGCTCCTCGCGGCGGGACCGGCTCACGATAAACGGCAGCACGACGGCGACCGCGACGACGCCGTTCTTCAGCGCCGTGTACAGCGTCGAGTCCGCGAACATCCGCACGCCGAGGCTGTTCAAGAAGACCGCGAACCCGCTGATCAGGGCGTTGAGGGCCGCGAACTGATACCCGAGCCGCGGGTTGCGACCGCCGGCGGCCGTCACACCGGCGCCGCCGGCGCATTCCGCCGGCCGACAGGCGGCCGGCCACCATGTAATTCACGCCGGCCAGTCCCCACGGGGGGCGCCGCCGCGCGTTTCTCGGCCGCCGCGGCATCGAGACGCGCCAGCCAGGCGGGCAGGCCTTCGCCCGATTTCGCCGACACGCGAAGCACGTCGAGTCCCGGGCGCACGGCATCGAGCTCCCTGCGTGCCAGCGCCTCGTCGTACCCGCACGCCTCCGCGAGGTCCGCTTTCGTGATCAGCGCGAGGTCGGCGCCGTGGAAGATCACGGGATACTTCAGCGGCTTGTCTTCCCCTTCGGCCACGGACAGCAGCACGACGCGCAGATCCTCGCCGAGGTCGTAGGACGCGGGGCAGACGAGGTTTCCGACGTTTTCGATGAAGAGGAAATCGAGCGACGTAAGATCCCACCCCTTGAGGGCCTGCTCGACCATCGCGGCGTCCAGATGGCAGACCGTGCCGGTGGTGATCTGGCGGACCGGGGCGCCGCTCGTCCGGAGGCGGACCGCGTCGTTGTCGGTGGCGAGGTCGCCGACCAGGGCGGCGACGCGGGCGCCGAGGCGCCGCAGGGTCTCGCTCAGCAGCGCGGTCTTCCCGGCGCCGGGGCTCGAGACCAGGCCCACCACGCAGACGCCCGCCTCCGCGAACCGCGCGCGCAGGCGCGCGGCCAGCGCGTCGTTCTTGGCCAGCACGTTCCGGCGGACTTCAACGATCCGCGGCGGCAAGGTCGTCCACCTCCAGCGCCGTCAATTCGATCTCCCGTCCGTGCACAAGGTCGCCCGCCGGCGCGCCGCAGACGGGACAGAGGAAGCGGAGCGGTTCCGCGAGGACGCGTTCCGCGCGGCAGCCGGCACAGAAGACCGCGACCGGCACCCGCTCGACGATCAGGCGCGCGCCGTCCACCGGCGTGCCGCCGGCGGCCAGGTCGAACGAGAAGCGCAGCGCCTCTTCGACGACCCCGGACAGCGCTCCGAGGCGGACGTGCACCGCGTCGACCCGCGGGCCGCCGATCTCGGCGGCCCGCTCCGAAGCCATCTCGACGAGGCTCACGGCGATCGAGAGTTCGTGCACGGCGGCTACCCGGGCCCCGCGGCGAGGACGGCGCCGCGCCGATCGCGGTTGGCCAGCGCGAGATGCAGGCGCGTGTAGTAGGCGAGATACCGGCGCTGCGCCGGCGTGAGCCGGTGGCACGCGCAGCCCCAGTGCACTGCGACCACGTCGCCGGGATGCGCGCCGTCCAGCAGTACCCTGCCGTCGAAGCGTCGGAACACGCCGCGCGGCTCCGAGGCGCCGAGGATCAACTCGCCGCCGGCGAGCGAGAGCGGCCGCCGCTCCACCAAAAGCGTGTCGCCGTGCTCCGCGACGACCGTGCCCCAGCTGATCCTGCACGCGTCCATCGTGGCGAGGTTGTGCGCTGTCTCCTGGTGGCCCGTCCGCACTGGCATGCTGAACACGTGGAAGTTGTGGTGCGGCCGGCCGCCGGACGGCGCCTGGCCGAGCACGGACCGCAGGAGGCGCGCCGGAAACCGCGCGCGGAACCGGTCCTCCAAGTGCCGGCGGAGGTCGGCCGCCTCGATGCCCGCGAGCAAACGGTTGCCGATCCAGTACGCTTCGATGACCCGCACGTCGAACGGATCGGCGATGCCGTTCGCCGCGGCGATGAACGAGTAGTAGGGGAAGGCGCCGGCGAAGCGCGACAGGATCTGCTCGAGTCCCCGGTCGCTGTGGCCGTCGGCGAGATACTCGAGCATCGTCCGGTTCTCTTCCGGGCCGCAGTAGCCCAGGCGGTTCGGCATGAAGCTGAACCGGGCGGCAAGCAGCGCGCCCTCGCGGCTCACGACGGCGCCTCCGCCGGGTCGTCCGCGCCGGCGAACTCGCCGCCGGCCGCCAGACTTTCCAATTCGTCGAGGAGACGCAGCGTCTCGGCCGCGTCGGCCTCGCTGATCCGCTCGATCGCGAGTCCCATGCTCACCAGGACCCAGTCCCCCGGCGCCGCGTCGAGCAGGCCCAGCGTGATGGTCCGGGGCGCCCCGCGGACGTCCACCCGCGCCGTGCGCGCGCCGGCGTCGACGATCTCGAGCACCCTACCCGGCAGGGCGAGGCACATCCGCGACCTCCTCGAGGCCGAGCCGCACGGCTTCGTCCACCGCGCCGGCCGCCTCCGGCGACAAGTCCGTCCCGGCGTCGAACCGCCGTCCCTCGATGCCGAAGATGACCAGGCGGCGCGGCAGGCGTCCGAGCGCGTCTCCGAGCGCGATCGCCTCCGCCACGCCGAGGCCGTGCGTCGAGCCGCCGAGGTTCCGGCCCGCGCCCAGCATCGCGGCCGCCTTCGCCGGCCCATGCCCCGTGCCGGCGGATTTGCCGCCGGCAGCGTTGTGGTGAAGACCGCCGTCCAGGCCCGCGTCCAGGCGGCGGACCGTCCCGGCGGCGGCTCCGGATCGCATCGCGTCGAGCACGATCACCGTGTCCACCCCGCGCCAGACGTCGAGGAGCGCTGTGCCGTCGCCGATCGCGTCGAGCAGCGCCACCGGCACTCCCGAGGCCGCGCCGATCCGCGCCGCGGCGGCGAGCCCGGCGCCGTCGTCTCCGCGGTCCCGGTTGCCCACACCGACGACGAGCACAGGCACGCGCACGGGAGGGTCATTCACGGTCGATGTGGAGCCGGAGGAAATGGGTGGCACAGGAGATGCACGGATCGTAGTTGCGGACCGCCTGCTCGCAGCGAAGCGTGAGCCGGTCGTCCGGGAGGGCGAGCGACTGCTGCACGACGTCGCGGAGGTCGGCCTCGATCTGCGCCTGATTCTGGGACGTCGGCGGCACGATCCGGGCGCTGACGATGCCGCCGCTCTCGTCGATCTCATAACGGTGATACAGAATGCCCCGCGGCGCCTCGGTGCACCCGTGCCCGGTCGCCCGGCGTGCCGGCACGTCCACGAACGGCCGCGGCGGCGCCTCGTACTGCCCGATCAACCGGAGCGCCTCGTCGCACGCGTAGACGACCTCGACCGCGCGCACGACGATGCTCCGGAACGGGTTGCGGCACACGGTACCCAGCCCGGCGTCGCGCGCGGCGGCCTTCGCCGTCGCGGAGAGCGCGTCGAAGTTGAGATTGTAGCGGGCGAGCGGTCCCACGAGATACGTCCGGCCGCGGAGGCGCGAGTGCAGGGCGTTCGAGTGCGCGACCTGCTCCTCGACGAAGTGGTCGGCGTACTCGGCGACGGCGACGTCGAGACCGCCGCTGCTGACGATGCGGCCGTCGTCGATCGGGTATTCCCCGGACCGCCGGAGGGCCACGAACTCGTAGGGCTGTTCGAAGTCGGGGAAGTCGAAGCCGGCCACCCAGCGCACGGTTTCCACCGCGTCGTCCCGGGCCTGCCTCAGGCGGTCCACCATCCCGTCCAGCTCCGTCCGGGACGGCGCGCGGTAGAACCCGCCCACGCGAACGTTGATCGGATGGACCTCGCGGCCGCCGACGAGGCGCATGAGCTCGTTGCCGGTGCGCTTGAGCGCGAGGCCGCGCTCCGCGACCTTCTGATGATCGCGGGCCATCTCGACGATGCTTCCGTACCCGAGGAAGTCGGGAGCGTGCAGCATGTAGATATGGAGCGCGTGGCTCTCGATCCACTCGCCGCAGTACAGCAGGCGGCGCAGGGCGCGGATCTGCCCGTCCACCCGCACGCCGCAGGCGTCCTCCATCGCCCGGCACGCGCTCATCTGATAGGCCACCGGGCAGATGCCGCAGATGCGCGCGGTGATGTCCGGCGCCTCCGTGTACGCCCGGCCGCGCAGGAAGGCTTCGAAGAAGCGCGGCGGCTCGTAGATGTCCAGGCGCACCTCGGTGACCCGGTTGCCCGCCGTGTGCACGTACAGCGCGCCCTCGCCCTCGACCCGGGCCAGGGCGTCCACTTTGATCGTGCGGCGCTTAACCGGCACGGGGGTCACGGGGGCTGCGCTCCGGCGCGCCCGGAGGGATGCCCAGCGCCTCGGCCGCCCTGCGGAATGGCTCCTTCTCGCCGTTGATCCCGCGGTAGGCCCGCGCGATCTCCGCGTCAGGCACGCCGAGATGCCGCCACCAGGCGGTGAGCGAATTCGTATTGGGACTCTCCATCGGGCCGTAGCAGCCGTAGCATCCGCGGTCGTAAGCGGGGCAGATCGCGCCGCACCCCGCGTGGGTGACGGGGCCGAGGCACGGCGTCCCGCGGGCCACCATGACGCAGACCGTGCCGCGCCGCTTGCACTCGACGCAGACGCTGTGGTTCCGGATGACGGGCGCCCGCCCGTGGAGATAGGCGCTCAAGACCTCGAGGAGCTGCGCCTTGTTGATTGGGCAGCCCTGGAGCTCGAAGTCGACCTTCACGTGCGCCGAGATCGGCGTGGACGTCGCGAGCGTCTTGATGTACTCGGGTTTGGCGTAGACGGCCCGGGTGAACTCCCGGACGTCCTGGAAGTTGCGCAGCGTCTGGATGCCCCCCGCGGTCGCGCAGGCGCCGATCGTGACGAGGAACCGCGAGTCCTCCCGCACGCGGCGGATCCGTTCCGCGTCGTGCGCGGTCGTGATCGAGCCTTCGACCAGCGACACGTCGTACGGCCCCCGAACGACGCCGCTCGACGCCTCCAGGAAGTAGGCGATGTCGACGCGGCCCGCGATGGCGAGCAACTCGTCTTCGCACGACAGCAGCGTCAGCTGGCACCCGTCGCAGGACGCGAACTTCCAGACCGCGAGCGTCGGCCGGCGCGGCCGCTCCGCGCCCGCCGGCGCCCGGGCGGCCGGGACTCGGCGTTTCGCCGGGGCACGACGTCGCGCGGCCATCAGAACTCCCGCACCCCGAGAAACGGCGCCAGGCGGTCGTAGCGGAACACCGGCCCGTCTTTGCAGACGAACGTGGGGCCGAACTGACAGTGGCCGCACAGCCCGATCGCGCACCGCATGTTGCGCTCCATGGATAGATAGATCTGCTCGGGAGCGAGTCCCCGGTGCCGGAGGTCGGCGATCGCGAAGCGCATCATGACCTCGGGCCCGCAGACAAGCGCGACTGCCCGGGACGCGTCGAACTCCGCGCGGGGCAGCAGCGTCCCCGCGACCCCGACGTGGCCCAGCCATGTGCCCGGCGGGGCCGCGTCGACGGTGACCTCGATCTGCGCGTCGAAGCGGCCGCGCCACCGCTCCAACTGGCGCGTATAGAGCAGGTCGGCCGGCGTGCGCGCCCCGTACAGCAGCACCACCTTGCCGTACCGATCGCGGCGCGCGAGCAGGTGGTAGATCGCGGGGCGGAGGGGGGCCAGCCCGATCCCGCCGGCCATGATGACCACGTCGTGCCCGGCGGCTTCGTCGACCGGCCAGGCGCTGCCGTAGGGACCCCGCACGCCGACGACGGCGCCGCGGCGCAGGCCGCGGAGCGCCCGCGTCACCGCTCCGACCGCGCGGACGGTGTGCACCAGGGCGTCCGGTTCGGCGGGATCGCCGCTGATCGAAATCGGGACCTCGCCGAGCCCGAACATGTAGAGCATGTTGAACTGTCCGGGGGCGAAACGTGGTCCCGCCGCGGACCCGGATGGGACGCGGTCGTGCGGCGGCTCGAGCTCAATGGTCACCGTGTCGTGCGTATCGCGCGACACGCGCCGCACGCGGTACGGCGCCGGCGCCATCGGATCCGGCGCGGGGGCCGGGGTGGGCGCGGCGCGACGCGCGTCAGACACGCGTGCCGTAGACATCGAGGAGTTGGAGACGGGTCGCCCGCAGGCGCTGCCCGATCACGCCGGCAAAGCGCTTCAGCAGCTCGTAGCCGAGGCGCGGATCCTCCTCGCACTTTCGCCGGATGCACGCGCCGTCGAACTGGGTCGCCCGGACGGGCTCGAGCGCCCGCGCGTCGCAGGACATGCGGTAGGGCGGCACCAGCCACGACCATCCCACGACGTCGCCGGCGCCGACCGTCAGCACCACGAGCGCCCCGCGCTCCGGCGAGTCGATCTCGAGCGCCACCCGTCCGTGGCGGAGCAGGTAGAAATGGTCGGCCGCGGCGCCCTCCCGGAAGACCATCTCGTTCGCGGCGTAGTGGACGTTCGAGCCGCATCCGGCGATGAGCGCGACGTCGTCGGGCCGCAACCCGCGGAAGAACGGATGATCGGCGAGCAGGTCTGAGAGATCACGCATCGTGGGGCTCCTTGGCGCCGTCGTGCCCCGGCGGGGCCGCGCCGCCCGGGGGCGGCGTCTCGCTCTCGCGGATCGCGCGGACTTCCTCCGTGATGTCGATGCCGACCGGGCACCAGGTGATGCAGCGTCCGCAGCCGACGCAGCCCGACGTGCCGAACTGATCGATCCACGATCCCAGCTTGTGCGTCATCCACTGCCGGTACCGCGACTTCGGGGAGTTCCGCACGTTGCCGCCGTGGATGTAGGAGAAGTCCATCGTGAAGCACGAGTCCCAGCGGCGCCAGCGTTCCGCGTGCTCGCCGGTGAGGTCGGTCGTGTCCTCGACCGAGCTGCAAAAACATGTGGGGCAGACCATCGTGCAGTTGGCGCAGGTGAGGCAGCGCGCGGCGACGTCGTCCCAGCGCGGGTGATCGAGGTTCCGGTACAGCAGGTCCTTGATGCCGGCCGTGTCCATCGTCCGGCCCATCTGGGCGGCCGCGCGGGCGACCGTGCGCTCGATCGTGTCCGCGGCGTCCGGCGGGCCGTCCGCGGCCGGGACCTCCCGGAGGACCTCCGCGCCCCGGTCCGTGCCGGTCTCGACGATGAACTCGTGGCGGCCGTCCTCGAGCACCTCCGTAAGCGCAAGATCGAATCCCGCCGTGACCCGGGGCCCGGTCTTCATCGACACGCAGAAACACGTCCCCCCGGCCTGGCCGCAGTTTACGGCCACGACGAACGCGCCGTCCCGAAGCGCCTTGTAGGTCGGGTCGACGTGCGGCCCTTCCAGGAAGACGCGGTCTTGGATCGCGATCGCGTGCAGGTCGCATCCGCGCACGCCGATGAACGCGTAGCGCGGTGCCGGCTCGCGAGTGCCGTCGATTTCGAAATCCCCGGGCCCCCGGCCGGCGACGCGGCGCGCCCGCCACAGGCGCGTGGCGGCCGGGAACAGAAAACGCTTCCACGAGTGCGGGCCGACGGGGTAGCCGAAGAGGGCCTGGTCATGTCGCCGCTCGACCCGGTAGGTGCCGCCGTCCTGGACGTCGGTCCAGCCGGCCGGGAGGTCGGCGGTGGAGGCGATCTCGTCGTAGACGATCGCCCCGTCGCGCAGCGTCGGGCCGACAAGCCGGTACCCGCGGCGGCGAAGGGCCTGGAGTAGCGCGTCCAAACCGTCGACCGTGAGCGCGCGAAACGTCTGGGGAGAGGGCGTTGCCGTCAAGGCCGTCACCGGTGGAACGCGGCTGCCTCCGGTCGCGGAGCGGGCGCCGCGCCGCGACCGGTCTCGGCGAGTTCCTTCGTGATCTCGCCGACGAAGGCCTTGGCGTCTCCGAACAGCATGAGCGTCTTGTCGAGGTAGTAAAGCTCGTTCTCGACCCCCGCGAATCCGGGCCGCATGCTCCGCTTGATCACCATCACCACGCCGGCCTTGTCCACGTCGAGGATCGGCATGCCGTAGATCGGGCTCGTCCGGTCGTGGCGGGCCGCGGGGTTCGTGATGTCGTTTGCGCCGACGACCAAGGCGACGTCCGCCTGCGCGAGTTCGGGGTTGGCGTCTTCCAGGCCGAGGAGCCGGTCGTACGGAATGTCGGCCTCGGCCAGCAGGACGTTCATGTGCCCGGGCATGCGGCCGGCCACGGGGTGGATCGCGAACTTGACGTCGACCCCGCGGTGGGTCAGCGCGTCGTAGAGCTCGCGCACCTGGTGCTGCGCCTGGGCGACCGCCATGCCGTACCCCGGCACCACGATGACCGACCGCGAGGCCGCCAGGATCGAGGCCGCCTCTTCCGGCGTCGCGCTGCGGACGGGCTTCTCCGGCGCAGCGGCGGCCGCGGCTTCTTGGACCTGACCGAATGCGCCGAACAGGACGTTGCTGAACGACCGGTTCATCGCCCGGCACATGATCACGGACAGGATGAAGCCCGATGAGCCGTCGAGGGCGCCGGCGATGATCAGGAGGTTGTTGTTGAGCACGAAGCCCATCGCCGCGGCCGACAGCCCGGCGTACGAGTTGAGCAGCGAGATCACGGTCGGCATGTCGGCCCCGCCGATCGGGATGATCAGCAGCACGCCGAAGACGAGTGCGAACACGATGATGACCGGGAACAGCATCGTGAGCCCGGGACGCGCGACGAGGAAGGCCGCGAGGGCGATCGTCACCGCCAGGAGCGACAGGTTCATCACGTTCTGCCCGCGGTAGGTGATC
>DATGFS010000067.1 GCA_035308905.1 bacterium
AATGCCGACGGCTTGTCCCGCAAAGACCTGGCTGAGATTGATCTTGATCGCACCCAGACAGATGCGACCGCACCGGGTCACCACGATCGTTTTGTCATGCAGCGGATAATCGAGATCCGGCAAGCCCGTGTAGGGGCTGGGGGGATGGGTGGTAGACTTCGGCCGGACATAGCATGTTCAACGCTTCGTGTGGGCGCTCGTTGTTGAAGATGTCGAGAAAGGAGTCAAAGCGCGCCTGCTGCTGCAGGAAGTTGGCCGCGGCGGGCTTGGTGGCTTCTTTCTTCAACGTGAGGTGCAAGCGTTCATGCCGGCCGTTCTGCTGGGGATGGCCGGGCTGGATGCGTTCGATGCCAATGCCGAGGCGTAACCACCAGACCGCCAGCCGGCTCAACTGAAAGAGGGCGTGCGCGGACGAGAACGGGATGCCGTTATCGCTGCGGATGTTGACCGGGAGACCGCGCTCGTGAAACAGCCGCTCAAAGGCCGTAAACGCGTAGGATTCGGCGGTCGACGAGAGCGCTTCGCAGGCCAGCAGAAACCGGCTGGCGTGGTCGGTGACGGTCAGCGGATAGCAGTAGTGGTGATTGCCCAGCAGGAATTCGCCTTTGTAATCGGTGCACCACACGTCGTTGGGCCGGTGTCCGAGCGACAACGGGGTGCCCTGGGCCCGCCGCCGCACGCGCCCGCGGCGCTGCACCAGGCCGTGGCGATCCAGCACCGCATGGATGGTGCTCTTGGCGGGGAGGGGAATCCCGGCGAACCGGCGCCTCAAGCGCTCGCGAATTTTGCGCGCGCCCCAGCTGGTGTGTTCCCGCTTCACATGGAGAATGTAGTTCTCGACTTGAAAGGGCAGTTGGTTGGCGTAGCGATACGGACGCCGGCTTCGATCGGTGAGTCCATGAATGCCGCATTCCTGATACCGATCGACGAGTTTGTAGCCGGTCTTGCGCGAGATCCCAAACTCGCGACACAATTCCGCCATCGGCTCGCCAGCCAGCCGACGAGCGACAAACCGCATCCTTTCATCCATCACCGAACACTCCCTCCAGGGCATCATCCCTCCCCCTTTCCAGGGAAGGAATGTTACCCATGTGTCCGGTACAAACTGTTACCTATCTCTCAGGCCGCTCATCTGCTGCTTCCGCACGTTGTCGTGCTGACGTTTGCCCCTAGCTGCTAACGGATTGATAACGGGAACCCGTCTCAGAAGGTATATGCGGGCCTGTGGATCACTCCTTACGCCTCGGTCTGGAGAACCGACGCCGTTATTGCAGCGCTAGGTGCGATTCACTTCGACCAGCAAGCGGTTCCAGTCCCACCGAGATGCCGTTATAAGCGAATAGAGCAGCGGACAAAGGGACTCGCGAACGCCCCGACAAAAAATAGACTCTCATGACTCAGGTGACCACAAACGGGGACCATGAGCAGTTCTCCGCCATCCGCACCGTTTAGCGCTAAGCATTACCTTTGGGGTCTAGCGATTCTCGCAATATTTGGGGCGTGGACCCTCCGATGGGGACGCCTATTATTTATCGTCGGTTTCGGCCTTCTGCTGGTTGGGTTGTACGCCGTGGTCTTTCCCAAAATTCTTCCTATGGCAGACGACGACGCGTCCCCGCACGGGTCGGACTCCGCGGCCCGCAAGATTGGAGCTACTTGTACCGCTGTGGGGTTCTTACTACTCTTGGTCTCCGCTGCCGTATTCGTGTCTTCACCGAGTGCTCGGCGTTTGCCATCTCAGACCGAAGCTTCCGTGCCTGCGGCGTCACAAGGACAATCAATATTGCTCGGCAAGAAATACACTCTTGTTGAGGAGACTATCGCCTTCGATTCGATAGATTCATTCCATAGGGCAGCCAACGCCTCGGTCAAACTCGATCAAATCGGCTACTCTCAACTGGTCAATGGCGGCCACATCGTTAACCTGTCTGCAGGGACAGTTGTCTTAGGTCTCAACTTCAGCGGTGCTCGGGGCTACGTAATAGAAGTGCGTGTCCTGTCAGGCCGTCAACAGGGCAAACGGTGGTGGGTTTGGCACAAGACGATAGCGCGTCCGGTGGATAATTAGCAACCGCACATCGCGTTTTCGCTGCCCTAATCAGGAAACGAAAGCCACAAGCCTTCTGATTACATCGTCGGAGGATCGCTAGACACCTCGGAGAGGGCCCTCCCTGGGCCGTAGACACCATCGAGGCAGCAGGGTCATTCCGTTACCCTTCGGTCTTAGAGCCTCCTGACGTTATCATCGCGTTAGCAGAGCTTCGCAAACCTATGGTAGATCAGGGTTCCCCGTACGACTCGGAGGTTCAAATCCCTCCGGGCGCGCCAGACCTTCTTGTGGTTCTAGCGCCGTTCCAACCTGAATTGTCCATGTGAGTCCGGACGGCTCCCAGCTACAATGCGCGGGTGGTACTGCTGGGTGAAGATGCCTGCGATCAGCGCGCGCCGGCTGCGCACCCCAACACGATCGAAGATCGCCTTAAGATGATCTTGGACGGTGTGAGGCGAAATGTGCAGCTCGGCTGCGATCTCGGCAGTCGAGAGTCCGCGCATGACGCACAGCGTGATCTCGCCTTCGCGTCTTGACAGATCGTATGCTTGGATGATCAGAGGCGCTATCTCCATCGGTTGCGCGACCTCGAGAATGACGGCGATTGGCGCAGGTGACGTCGGCCAGGACATGCGTGAGGCGTGCAGCACGAGCCACTGTCCCGAGCGCGTCCTCAGACGCGCCCGCGGCAACTCCCTGGTCAGGACATCGCCATCCTGTTCAAGCGCCTGCAAACGTCCCACCACCGAATAGATGGCGGTAGGCAGCTGGCGCGTATGTGACCAGTCGGCGGCCGCGACCTCGGCAAGCCAGCGGTCGGCAGCCGGTGTTCCAGCCACCAAGGAGAGGTCATCGTCGAGCACAAGCAGCCCTGGCTCATCCAGGCTCGCTCCGGCCGCGCCAGAACCTATTGACAGCGCCTTGCGCAAACCCTCGCCTAGATGGGGCGTCAGGTAATTGAGAACACGCGCTTCGCCGGGGGTAAACGGCGCACTCGATCGCTCGCGATGTAGGCAGAGCACCCCCCAACAGGTGCCATTGACGCGGAGGGTCGCGCGCAACTCATCTCCCAACCCAAGTGGCGCCAGGATGTCGCGGTAGCGCGCGCTGCGCTCCGGATGATGTTGTGTCGCTGCGTCGAGATCGCCGACCGGATGCACGGCCCGCGCGAGCGATCTGAATGCATTGACATCCTCCTGCAAGAATTCGTTCGCGAGGAACTGCGGCGTGGCTCGTACCAGGACGTCGTCGGCCACCGATCCAGTAAAGAGTAGTGTTGCGGGGTCGACGGTTGCGAAGAACGAGGCATCGATTGGCATGAGCGCGCGTAAGCGCTTGATCGTTTCGACCATCAGCGTGCGGGACTCAAGGCCGGCGTGGCACAGCCGGACGATCTGCTGTATGTGTCGTTGGGTTGCGCGATCCCGCTTCACGGTGTTGTCAGTATACACTCGCTCCCCAGGGAAAGAACCCCACATTTCTGGGATTGTGGACGCGTCGTGCCCTGCCGTAGGCTTGATGCACTGAATGCACCGAGCCTAAGAAAGGATGTCTGCCATGTCACTGGACAAGAACAAGACCTTAGTTGAACGATTCGTGCGCGAGTTCTGGAACAGCGGGAAGTTGTCTGCCGCTGACGAGTTGATGGCGCCGAATCCGACGATCGTCGTAAACAACCAGACGGTGACGGATCTCGAGGCGCTCAAGGCGATCTGTCGTTCGATACGGGGAGCGTTTCCGGACTGGTTCTCGACGGTGGAAGAAGTGGTGGCCGAGGGCGAGAGCGTGGCGGAGCGGTGGACCGGCCGCGGCACGCACCGTGGCACGTTTCAGGGGATTGCTGCGACGGGACGACAGGTTGCTGTTCCAGGAACAGTATTCTACCGGATGGTGGGCGGCAGAATCGCGGAGTTCCGCGGCCAGTTTGACCGTCTGGCGATGCTTGAGCAGCTTGGCGGCGCCGCAGATCCGCGCACAGGCTCATCCGAGTAGTTCTATCGTGCGATAGGGCACAGTTGGGCCTTCTCGAGGGAGGCCCGGGGCGCTTCCCGCAGAACTAGCGAGGTCAACGCTCACGCAGCGCGAGCGTCGGGCCGGGGGTGCCGTCTATGTCGGACGAGAACGCTGTCGCCAAGCCAGATCCGGCGCAGGAGTACTGGTTCAAATTAGGGCTTCGCACCGTGTGGCTGTCGGCCGACGGTATTCGTGACCAAGCCAACGGCGGCGTCCCGGTCGACCAACAAGAGTTTGAGCGTCTCGTTGCCGAGCACAACGGCTTACTCGAGCGTCTGAAGGCCGACCACGGTATATTGGAGCAACTTACCGCTGACTACAAAGTTTCTTACGGTTGACCGGCGGCCGTCAACCTCGATGCCGGCGGTTCACACGCTTGCAGAACTGGATGATGCCTTGCGCGCGGCGCGGCCGCAATTCCTCGAGCTCTGGGTCGAGACGGCGGGCGGAGCGGCTCTGTGCGCGTTATTGAATGGCGACTCGGGATGGCTTATGTATCTTCGCGAGAGCGGTGATCCCGGCTTCAGTTCGCGCAATTTGGACTACACGGGTCCTGTCGACCGGTTGATTGAGTACCGTCTCGACAACGGCCAGGTTGACGAATATCCCGCGTCCTGGGCTCTGTCGGTTGGCGACGTGGAGGAAGCGATGCAGCACTTCTTGCGCACGGGAGAGCCGGCGCCATGGATCGCCTGGCACAATGATTCCGGCGACGGTGCCGTCATCGGGCGCACGGCATAAGGTTCTTCGCGGCGCGTTATTCGAAGCCGGCGGACCCCTTTTGCACAATCATTTCGAGGGGGCATGCCGACAGGGAGCGGACCACGCCGTCCGCGATTTTCCGAAGATTCGCTATCAATTGGAGCGCTTCGGGATCGGGCCGCCGCTCTTGCTCCATCCATTCAGCGAGCCCTTCCATGGCGGCACACAGATGCGACAGGCCTGCCCGAAGCTCCTCGTGGACCCCGGCACGGGGGCGCTCGACACCACGAATGGCACGGACCGTTCGCACGGTCTGGGCGAGTGCGAGATCGTGTTCAGCGTGGGGTCCGTAGAAGTCGCTCCAGAAATCGCTCCGTAAAGGCGACACAGGTACCTCCGCACCAATCGAAACTCTACCCGACTCGCAAAAATCTTCTGATGCGGAGCACCTCACGCCTGCTTGAGTCTCATCCCAAGCGGTCGAAATCTCTCGTCAAATGGGATCGATGGTTCAAGGAGACGTCCTGATCGTAGAGAACACAGGTTCCAAACGCCGCGGACGTCACACGGTTTGGCGCCGGTGTAATTCCAGTTTGGGGGGCCGCCCGCATGCACCTGAAGGATTTGGTGCGCGATCTTGCAGATCTGATTTGGCAACGGGAGCAGCAAACGGAGCAGGCCGTTGAGGACCCCGTGTTGACATACGTTCACGATGCGGTGACCACCGAATTGGACTACCGGCGCCGAATGCGCGAGTTGGATCGCCGGTTGCGTGACCTGGAAGGCGTTCCACAAGCCGTCGCGACAGGCTGACTGGCCGGCGCCGGGCGCCGAGATTCGGGCGCCGCGGTCGGCAGCCTTGCGTTCTTCCGCTCTCTCATCGAGCGGAGAGTCGCTGTCCGCGTGCGCTGTCGTGACGGGTATGAAGTCTCACACGCGATAATTCAAGAGGCGGATACGGTCGCCGTCCTCGTCGAGACGCCGAACGGACGGGAGTTGCTGCGCACCCGCGCCCTCGTCTCGATTGTCAGGCAACGATAGGTACGAGACCCCAAAAGAAAAGAGCGAGGAGGCGGCAGACCGCCTCCTCGCTCGCGTTCGTACGGCTTAGCGGCAGCGCGGGGGTACGTTCCCGCTGGCGACACAGCCGCGATCCCGGACCCACGCCCGGGGCATCGGGCCGTTGTAGAACCGGCCCTCGTAGGTGCGATACCGCGGGTGGTACGGCCCGTCGTAGTCATAACGGGCAACGGTCGAGCGATAGTGTCCGTACGGATAGCGGTAATAGACGCCGTTCCGGTCGCGGGTGAGGAGATAGACCACGCCGGCGATCACCACAAGACCCAAAATGGTGCCGACAACGTTCAAGGCCTGCGCGTGCGCCGGGGGAAGCGGCCCCGGCGCAACGTTGACGCCGACGAACACCAGCGCCAGAACCAGCAGGCAGACGGACGCCTGCCGGATGGGACTCCGATCGGCCGAGCCTGTCATTACTGTCACCTCCGCATAGTCAGGCCGCAATGGTGTTTCTATCCATACTCATCCCCACGTTATCTTGGGTTCATGCTTCAGCGGATGGAGCGGCGGCCTGCGGAGGCGTAGGTCGAAGGGTCGAATCCGTCCGGACGCGTTGCGGCCGATTGGTAGAGCAGATCAAGCACCCGTACCGCGCCGACAAACGCCGCGACCAGCCCGAGCGCCAGGAGCTGCTGCCACGTCAATCCCGATCCGAGGGGATCCAGCATCGCCGGCTCCTTCCGGCTCCGCCGGGGCGTCACAGACGCAGCTCCGCCGGAGTCCGGTTTCACGATAGCGCGGGGCCCGCGACGCCGATATGATCTCGTTCACACTTCCGGCCGGCCCGATATAATGCGGGTATGCTCTTCTTCAAAGCGTTTGTGATCGGGCTCTCGATCGCGGCCCCTGTCGGTCCGATCGGCGTCTTGTGCATCCGGCGGACGCTGGTCTTCGGCCGCCGCGTCGGCTTCGTCTCGGGGCTCGGCGCCGCGACCGCCGACGCGTTCTACGGCGCGGTCGCCGCCTTCGGGCTCACCGTTCTGTTCCGCTTCTTCGTGCAGAACGCGCGCCCGCTCCACCTGATCGGCGGGGCCTTGCTGCTGCTGATCGGCCTTCGCACGATGCTGGCGCGGCGCGACGTGGCCGTCTCCGCGGATGGGCCGGCCCGTTCCGGCGGGCTCCTGCCCGCCTACGCGTCGACGTTTTTCCTGACGATCACCAATCCGATGACCATCATCAGCTTCGCCGCGGTCTTCGCGGTGATCGCCCCGGCGCGCGGCCTCGACTACGGATCGGCTGCCGTGACCGTCGCGGGCGTCTTCCTCGGGTCGGCCGCGTGGTGGCTCGTTCTCAGCACCGGGGTCGGCGCCGTCCGGCAGGCGGCCGGTGTCCGGCTGCTCGCGTGGGTGAGCCGCCTCTCCGGCGGCGTCATCGCGGGCTTCGGCGCGGCGCAGCTCGTCGAACGGACTTAGCGCGTACTCCGCAGCGGCCTTCACACGTTCCAAGAAATCTTCATAACTTAGCGGAACCTTTTCTCCACCGCGTACGATTCTATTTCGATTGCGCGCAGTGAAGACACTATGAAGGCGGGAGGAACACGGAGTGATGAAGGTTCGGTACTATCCAATGATCATCGCGCTGATTGCGGTCCTGGCCGCGGGGGTCACGTTCGCGACGGTCCGGATGCACGCATCGGCGCAGACTCAGCCTCCGGCACAGACGGGGCAGCAGCACGGCAGTCGCGTGTTCGGCACGATTCAGTCGGTCTCGGCGGGCTCGTTCGTCGTGGCGGGCCGCGACGGTAAGACGTACACGGTGAAGACCACCGCGGCGACGAAAGTCCTCACGCAGGCGAACGCCGGTCTCCGCGACATCAAGGCCGGCGACATGGTCCGGATCATGGCGCAGAAGGCGCAGGACGGCTCGTTCACCGCGGTGGCCGTGCAGGCGGCGCCGGCCGGGCTCGGCTACGCCGGGCGGCCCGGACGCGGCGGCGTCCGCGAAACGACTGCGGGCCGCGTGTTTGTGTCCGGCGCCGTGGCCGGGGTGACCGGCACCTCGCTCTCCGTCGCCGCGGCAAGCGGCTCTGCGACGACCGTCGCGGTGCCGGCGTCGGCGAAGATCTCGCGGCTGACGAGCGTGCCCCTGACCAGCCTCGCGGCCGGCGCGCACGTGGCCGCGATGGGCACCCTCAATTCGGACGGGTCGCTCTCGGCCTCGACGATTATGGTGGTGACGGCTAAGCGGTAGCGCTCCGGCTCCTCATCGTTTGACCCCGAGGACGACGGCCTCGCCCCACGCGAACGCGAGGTCGTCGTTCTCGGCTTTTATCAGAAACTCCGCGCGCGCCTCGGGGCTCGCGTTCACGAACTCCGCCCGCAGCGCCGCGGTGTCGGTCTCGCTCATGCCGGCCCGGCGCGCCCACTCCGCGAAGTGCTGCGGAATGGCGGTCTTCTCGACGGCCCCGACGGCGAGCCCGGCCGCTTCGAACAGCACCCGCAGGCGGCTCGGCGGCACGTTCAGCACGTGGGACCGATCGCGCCGCACCTCCCATCGGTTCATGAGGTCGTCGAGGGCCGGATCCTCCGGCGCGCAGGTGTCGTCGATCACGACGCGGCCGCCGGGGCGGGCGACCCGCGTCATCTCGGCGATCGCGCGCTGCAGGTTCGGAAAATGGTGAGACGCGTACCGGCACACGACGAGATCGAAGACGTCGTTCCGGAAGGGCAGGGCCTCGGCGTCGCCGAGGCAGAAGGTCACGTTGGCCAGCCCGCGCTCGTCCCGAAGTCCGCGCGCCTCCCGCACCATACCCGCCGTGAAGTCGAGAGCCACGACGCCGCGGGCCCGCTCGGCCATCGCAAACGCCGTGAAGCCGGTGCCGGTCGCGACGTCCAGGACACGGTCGGTCGGGGCGGGAGCGGCGAACCGCTTCAGGATCTCGAGACCGCTCGACTGCTCGTGGCGCCGGCTGACCGTGTACCAGCCGGCCTGCCGGCCGAACTGCGACTGGACGGCCTTTTTCGTTGCCTCCGCGTCGTGCACGCGCACCCTCCCGGCGACATCGTCGCATTTCCGACGGCTGGTCCCGCGTGAGCGGGAGAAGGAGCCGATCGATATCGCGCGAATCAACGGCTCCGTGACGCTGGCCGCTTGGCACGGATCGCCGCTGCTCCTGATTCTCACGCTGGCCGGAGACGCCCTGTGTTTTGTGTTCGCGATCGTCGGCGAACTGACCGGGCGCCGCCGGATGCCGCACCTATTCTGGTGGATTCTCTGGTTGGCGCAGGTCCCCCTGGCGATTGCCGCCGTCGCCGGCATCGGCTTGTTCGCGACCGGCGCGCGGCCCCGGACCCCGTATCACTTCATGTACGACGCGCTGATCGTCCTGACGCTGCTTGCCCTCTACCTGCTGAGACCGGGCGGCGCGCTGCGCGTCGCGCTGGACGAACGCACCTACCGTGAATCGCGCTGGATGGCGCTGCTCGTGCTTTTCCTCGGAGGACTCGTCGGCCGGGCGTACATGACCGGCGCGCTCGGGCGCTGAACCGCTAGGTCCTCACGAGGACGTTCATGCGTTCTCGTGAGACCACCAAGACCTGCGCCCCAGACTGCCGGCGCCATAGCGCGCGCAAACGGCGGCGCGTCGGATCCGTCAACCGGGCATATCGTTGTCCGGCCATGGCCTTCTCAAGATGCGCGGGGCTGTCGAGATACGCGCGGCGCTCGAACACCTCGACCGCGTCGAGCCGAAAGAGTCCGCGCCGGACGACCTCCCGTATGGCCCGGTCGGCGCAGCGAAAGTCCGCCAAGGGTCTCCTAATCTCAAGGGGCCCGGCGTAGCGCCGTCGGTTTCCCGTCAGACAGACCACTTGGTCCTGTCGTGCCCGGGTAGCCGCGAACCTGTCAGTGCGCAGGTCGACCAGGATGCCGTTCGGACGGAGCAGGCCGCGGGTGACGATCAGGGCATGAACCATGCCCTCGCGGGGCACTCATCACAACGATCCGGAGAACACCGCGACGTCGAAGCGGCGATCGGCGACGCCCGGGCGTTCGGCGGTCCCCGGCCGGTAACGGATTTGTTTTCTGAGCCTCGGCGCGGTGAGCCGGATGGCTCGAGCGAGGACCGCCGTGTCGGGGTCGACCGCGTACACGAACCTGGCCACGCCGGCCATCTGCCGCGTCAGCCGTCCCTCACCGCAGCCGATATCGATGACGCGGGCACCTCTGAGCGGTGTACGTCGCAACAAGGTCGTGATCACCGTCCGCTCGGGATCGCGCCGGTAACCCTTCATGCCGCTATCCCACCGGCAGGTGTGAAGCCGTCCAAGCGTTGATGCCGCCGACGAGATCGGCGACATCCGGCACGCCGTGCTTCTCGAGCAGGCTCGCCGCGATCGAGGAGCGATAGCCGCTCCCGCAGTACACCACAACCTGCCGCGGGCCGCTCGGGACTTCCGCGATCCGCTCAGGCAGGTGCTGCAGCGGGATGTGCATGCTGCCGGCGATGCGGGCGTCGCGGCGCTCGGCGTCGCCCCGCACGTCGAGGACGACCGGCGGCTCCGGCGAGGCGAGCAGCTCGGCGAGAGCCTGCGCGGTCACCCTCGGCAGCCGGCGCATCAGGTCGCGCCGCGTACCGATGGCCTCCATGCCGTGCTCCAGATATCCCGCGACGTGATCGAACCCGATCCGCCCGAGCCGCATCGCCGCCTCGGGCTCGCGGCCGCCGGGCGCGACGATGACGATCGGCCGCTCCCGATCCAGCAGCGTCCCCGCCCACGTCGCGTACTGCCCGCCGAGACCGATGTTGACGCTGCCGAGCAGATGCGCCCCCGCGAAATCCGCCGGGTCCCGCGCGTCCAGCAGCTGGGCGCGGGCATCGCGCAGCCGGAGCGTGTCGTCGAGGCCGAGGCCCTGCAGGCCGCGCGCCAGCGCGCGGTCGAGCGTCGGGTGTTCCTTGCTATTCAGGATCGCATCGTACGTAAAGTACGAGGGGGCGTCCGGCTGGTCCGCGGTGATGATCTTGATGAAGTCCTCCCGGCTCATTTCCTGCAGGGCGTAATTGTACCGGCGCTGGTCGCCGATCGTGGAGACGGTCTCTTTGCTGATGTTCCGGCCGCAGAGGGAGCCGGCGCCGTGGGTCGGGTACACCAGCGTGTCGTCCGGCAGCGCGAGCAGCTTCGTGCGCAGCGAGTCGTAGAGCATGCCGGCGAGCTGCTCCGCCGACCATCCCAGCGCGGCCCGGAGATCCGGCCGGCCGACGTCGCCGATGAACAGGGTATCGCCGGTCAACACGGCCTGCGGGCGCATGCCGTCTTTCTTGAGATTGAAGACGAGGATACAGATCGATTCGGGGGAGTGCCCCGGCGTCTCGAGCGCCGTGAGGCGCACTCCGCCGAGCGACACGGCGTCGCCGTCGCCGAGCGGCGTGAAGGCGTACTCGGCCTTGGCCTGACGGCCGAGGTAGATCGCCGCCCCGGTACGGTCGCGCAGCTCGAGGTGCCCCGCCAGAAAGTCCGCGTGAAAATGCGTCAGCAGCACGTGCCGGATCGTGAGCCCGAGCCTCGCGGCATCGTCCAGGTACTGGTCGATATCCCGCTGGGGGTCCACGACCGCGGCGGCGCGGCTCTCCTCGTCGGCCACCAGGTAGGACGCGTGGGCGAGGCAGCCGAGATAGTACTGTTTGAGGATCATTCCGGCTGCGGCACGATCCGAATGTACGGCCGCGGCGCTTTCCACCCGCCGGGATAGGTCTTCTTCGCGTCCTCGTCGGAGACCGACCCGGCGATGATCACGTCGTCGCCGCGCTTCCAGTTTACGGGCGTCGCGACCTTGTGCTTCGCCGTGAGCTGCAGCGAATCGATCACCCGCAGCACCTCGTCGAAA
This sequence comes from bacterium, assembly GCA_035308905.1. Classification (NCBI taxonomy): domain Bacteria; species bacterium. The sequence continues at coordinate 11,666 of DATGFS010000067.1, forward strand.
TTCCGCCCGGTGGTCATGGGATACGAGATCGTGAGCTTGATCTTCTTATCCGGGCCGATCACATACACCGTGCGGACGGTCTGGTTGTCGGCCGGGGTGCGGCCCTCGCAGGACCCCTCGAGATCGCCCGGCAGCATTTCGTACAGCTTCGCCACCTGGAGGTCCGTATCGCCGATCATCGGATAGTTGGGCGCGTGCCCCTGCGTCTCTCTGATGTCGTTCGCCCACTTCGCGTGGTTCCCCACCGGGTCGACGCTGAGGCCGATGATCTTGGTGTTGCGCCGGTCGAACTCGGGTTTGATCTTGGCCATGTAGCCGAGCTCGGTGGTGCAGACGGGCGTGAAGTCTTTGGGATGCGAGAACAGCACGGCCCAGGAACTGCCGATCCAGTCGTGAAAGCGGATCCGGCCTTCCGTCGTGTCCGCCTCGAAATCCGGGGCGACATCGCCCAGCCGAAGTGCCATGTCCACACCTCCGAGTTTTGTGCGTCTCTATACTACCGTAAGATTCGGGCGCGCATCCGATCGGGAGGGGGCGCCGGTCGTCCATGGTTCGCGGCGGCGGCGCCCCGCCCCTGGCGGCGCGCCGTGCTACGGCGCCTTGGCCGCCCGAAGCACGGTGATGCTCGGCCGGCCGGTCGGCTGGCCCTGCACCGAAGGATCCCACAGCAGGTAGATCTTGCCGTAGGTGTCCACGATCGAGTTGACGACCTTGGCCGCCTCATCCGGCGACATGTCGAGGACCGCCGCGGACACGAGCGGAATCTCGACCCGGTGGTAGTGCCACTGCGCCTTCTCGGCCGGCGAGAACTTCGCGTAGGTCGCCGCATTCACGATCGTCTCGACCCCCACGAGGTGCGCGTCCGGGGCGGCGCTGTCGTAGAGCTGGCACTCGATGAGTCCGCCGGCGACCTGCTTGCAGAAGTGGTGGGCGAGCATCTCCGGTTTGCCGGGGAAGTGCATCTTCGCCGTGATGTGCAGCGTCCAGCCCTCTGTGGGCCGGGGGGTGTCACCGCCGGCGGCGGCCTCCGGACCGAGGCCTCCCGCGGTGAGCACGGCCACCGCTGCGGTGGCGGTCAGCGCCAGCACCAGTGCGATCGTGCGTGATCCGATCTGTCTCATCCCTTTCCCTCCTCTCAGTGTGCGCTACGCGGTCCGCTCGACCGGCGCGCCGACCAGGCTGCCCCACTCCGTCCAGGACCCGTCGTAGTTGCGGACGCGTGGGTATCCGAGCAGGTACGTGAGCGTGAACCAGGTGAGGGACGAACGCTCGCCGATCCGGCAGTAGGTGATGACCTCGTTGTCCGGGTGAACGCCGCGGCTCTCGTAGAGCCGGCGGAGATCCTCCCGGGCCTTGAACGTCCCATCGTCGCGGACGTTGTGGCTCCAGGGGATGTTCTGTGCGCCCGGGATGTGGCCGCCGCGCTGCGCGCCTTCGTGCGGATAGGCCGGCACTGTGATTACCTCGCCGCGGTACTCTTGGGGCGACCGGACATCCACGAGGGCCACGCCGGGGTCTCCGAGCCGTGCCAGCACCTGATCGCGAAATGCGCGGATGCGGAGGTCCGGATTTTTCGCCCGGAGAGCGACACGGGGGTAGGATGGTACGTCCGGGGCCATCGGGCGGCCCTCGGCCACCCATTTCGCGCGGCCGCCGTTCAGAATGTGCACGCGCTGGACGCCATACATTCGGCACAACCAGAGGGAGTATGTCGCGAACCAATTGTGCTTGTCCCCGTACAGAACGAGGGTAGTCGCGTTGTCTACGCCGCAGGCGCCGAGCAGATGCTCGAACTGTTCTTTGGTGATCCAATCGCGGCGGACGCGATCTTGCAATTGCGTCTGCCAGTTGAAGTGAACCGCGCCCGGAATGTGATTGTGATCGTACAGGGTGACGTCCTCGGAGACTTCGGCTACGCGGACGGTCGGGTCTTGAAGATGGTCCCCGAGCCACACGGTGTCGACCAGGACTTCGCGGTGCGCGTACCCATCCGGCATCGATCGCGTCCCTCAGACGCGGCGGAATCGGCGTCCGCCGCCTCAGGGCCAGGATACGGGAGAGCCGGAGAGCGCGTCACCGGGAGAAATACGTGTTTTCCGCGGCGGCCGTACCTGTTTTTGGGCCTAGGTACCGTCGCTGGCGAGGACCGCAGCTACGCGATTAGGTCGAGGGAACCCCGTCTGCGCGGAACGAGCCGGCCCGAAGACCGCGCTCGACCGCCCAAGCGGCGATCTGGGCGCGGGAGTTGAAGGAGAGCTTATTAAGGATGCTTTGCACATGGCCTTCGGCCGTGCGCTCGGCGATCACGAGGCGCGCGGCGATCTCCCGGTTGGTTAGCCCTTCGGCAATGAGCCCTGCCACTTCGCGCTCGCGGGCCGTCAGCGGGGTCCCGATCGCGCCCGTTTGCCCAACGGCACCCTTCCCAGGGCCGGCTGGTGCCCGTACGAGCGCGAGCGCCTCGACGACCGCGTCGTCGGACGTCATCAGGCGGCCGCCGGCCCACGCGGCGGCGAAGTCTCGATCGCCGAGTTGTGCGCGCACGAACGCCGTAGTCGCCTCGAATTCCCTGTGCTCGGCAGGTTCGAGGTGGACTCCCGAGGCGTCGAGCAGGCCGTCCACCGCTCCGAGCAGGCGCGCGAGTCGCACCGGCGGCGCGTCTTTCGATGCCGCGGCAAGACCGGCGATGGCCATGATCACATCTCGAGGGCTCTTGAGATCTTGGGCCCGAACGAGGCTCTCGCGGAACAGATCGCGCGCCTCGACGCCGCGGTCCTGATGGAGCCTGATATATCCGAGATTGTGGAGAAGGTGCGACTGGCCTCGGCCATCCCCAATTTCGCGATACAGACTCATCGCCCGCGCGGTCAGCACCTCGGCGCGCTCGTAGTCGCCTTTGCTCCGTGCCACTTCGCCCAGGCAATCGACGGAGTTGGCCACGCCGCGACGGTGATTGACCTCCTCGTATAGTTTTACGCTTCGCTCCATCATATCCGTGGCCTGATCGTACTCGCCGCGGCTTTGCCGGACGTGCGCCAGGAAATGAAGCGCCTGCGCGGCCGCGTACCTGTCGCCATGCTGCTTGGCGAGAGAGAGCGCGCTCGAACATAAGGCCGCGGTGCGTTCATAATCTCCCTGACGGTAGGCTAAGACACCGGCGGTGTTAAGTGCTCGGGCCCGCAGTTGGGGGTTCGCAGTGCTCCCCGCCGCGATCAGGCTCTCCACCCACCCGCTCGCCTCGGCGTAGTAGGCGCGCATCTCCCAAAATCGCTGCAGATGCACCGCCAGCCGTAGGCCCGGCGCGACTTCGGTGACGGTGCGCCGGCTCCATTCAAGGGCGCCTCTCAAGTTCCCGTACTCTCGGTCCATGCGGTCCAGCCATGTCTTCTGGCCCGGCCCGTCCAGCCCGGCACTACCCTGCTCGGCAAGGGTGAGGTAACAATCGCGGTGGCGCCGGCAGACCGAAACGGCGGTTCCCGTGTCATCCAAACACTCCTCGCCGTACTGCCGCACAGTCTCCAGCATGCTGTAGCGCGCGGCGCCGTTCTCGATATCCGCGAGGACGAGCGACTTATCCACCAGCGACGTCAGCAGATTGACGATCTCCGGAGCATCGATACCGTCGCCCGCGCACACGGCCTCCGCGGCCTCGAGCGTCCATCCGCCAGCAAAGACTGACAGTCGAGCGAGGAGTGTTCGCTGGGGCTCGGTGAGGAGATCGTAGCTCCAATCCATCGCAGCGCGCAGGGTCCGATGCCGCGGGAGAGCGGCCCGGCTGCCTCCGGTCAGCAGCCGGAGGCGGTCGTCCAGCCGCGCGGCGATCTGTTCCACCGACAGCGCCCGCACGTGGGCCGCCGCGAGCTCGATCGCGAGGGGAATCCCGTCCAACCGGTGGCAGACCTGCGCGACCGCGCCGGCATTGTCCGCGGTGACCTGGAAGCCCGGCCGGGCCGATGCGGCCCGTTCGGCGAAGAGGCGCACCGCTTCGAACTGCGTCAGACGGTCGAGGGGCGGCAGGTGCAGCAGATCGGGGACCGCGAGGGAAGGGACGCGCCAGATCGTTTCCCCGGGCGTGCCGAGTGGTTCGCGGCTGGTCGCGAGGATGCGCAGTCCGGGACACTCCAGCAGCAGCGTGCCGGTAAGGTCGGCACACGCGCTCACGAGATGTTCGCAGTTGTCGAGCACGAGGAGGAGCGTCTTCTCGCGGAGGGAGCCGGTGAGCGTGTCCGTGGCGGTGCGGTCCGCGTGCTCCGTAATCCTCAGCGCCGCGGCCACGGCGTGCGGGACGAGGCCGGCATCGGAGAGGGCCGCGAACTCCACGATCCACACGCCGTTCGGGAAGCCCGCGAGGCGCGCCCTGGCGACTTCGAGTGCGAGCCGTGACTTGCCGCAGCCTCCGGCGCCGGTGAGCGTGAGGAGCCGGGTGCCGCCCAGCAGCCCGCAGACTTCGGCGATCTCGCGCTTCCGACCGACGAAGCTCGTCAGGGAAAAGGGCAGGTTGTTGGGCACCAGGGGCGCACCGCCCATACCGAAACCCTCGTCTGGGCGCGGATTTCGCCCGGATCGGCGGTCACGTTCGGCGGAGCCCGGCAAGTTCCTTGACAGCGGCGGGGCGGTTTTGGTAAAGTCATTTGACAAGTTCGCGCATACAGGCGATGA
>DATGFS010000068.1 GCA_035308905.1 bacterium
AGGAGACCTATAACAACGTCCGGCCGCACCAGGCGCTCGGCTACCTGACTCCGAACGAGTACATCCGCCGCTGGAAGGCGGCGCAGCCTGCCACACGCTCATGAGGAGGCAAAGTCTTTCGGATCTACTGGACCAGTACACCGCATTGAGGGGGGCGGACGGCTCTGTTAGAATGATGGGAACGGCCCCCATGCTCAAGGAGACTTCGCATGCCTGGTGAGTTCGTTCACTGCCACCTGCATACGGAGTACTCCCTCCTCGACGGCGAGAGCCGGATCGAGCCCCTGATGCGGCGGGCGGTGTCGCTCGGGATGCGGGCGATCTCGCTCACCGACCACGGCGCGATGTACGGGGCGATCGAGTTCTACGAGGCCGCCCGCGCGCACGGGATCAAGCCGATCATCGGCGTCGAAGCCTACGTGTCGCCGCGCGGCATGGCAGACCGCGATCCGAAGCTCGACGCCTCGGCGTTCCACCTCGTGCTGCTCGCCCGCAACGACGAGGGCTACCGCAACCTCCTCAAGCTCACGACCGCGGCGCACCTCGACGGCTTCTACTACAAGCCGCGGATCGACCGCGCGCTGCTGGCGCGGCACAGCGGCGGCCTGATCGGGCTGTCGGCCTGCCTGCAGGGCGAGATCCCGCGGGCAATTCTGCGCGAGGATCCGGCCGCGGCGCGCAAGCTCGCAGGCTCCTACCGGGAGATCTTCGGCCCGGGGCACTTCTACCTCGAGCTGCAGAATCACGGCATCGCGGAGCAGCAGACGCTGACCCGAGGGCTCGTCGCGCTCGCAAAGGATACCGGCCTGCCGCTCGTCGCGACGAACGACGTGCACTACGTCACGCGCGACGAGGCCGACGCCCAGGACGCTCTAATGTGCATCCAGATGGGCATCGACCTGGCCCAGAAGGACAAGCCGCGGATGGGCGACGTGCCGGAGTTCTACCTGAAGAGCCCCGACGAGATGGCGGCGCGCTTTGCGGACTTCCCGGAGGCGCTCCGCAGCACTCTCGCCATCGCGGAGATGTGCGACCTCGAGATCGAGACGGGGACGACCCGGCTGCCGCACTTTCCGCTGCCGGAGGGCGAGACCGCCGATACGTACCTCCGCAGGCTGTGCGAGACCGGCCTCCGCCGCATCTACGGCGGCGTCACGCCCGCGCTCGAGGAACGCCTGGCCTACGAGCTGGGCGTCATCGCCAAGACGGGGTACGCCGCGTACTTCCTGATCGTCCAGGACTTCGTCAACTTCGCGCGCGGCCGCGGCATCTACACCACCGTGCGCGGCTCCGCGGCCGGCAGCCTCGTGCTGTACGCCTGCGGCGTCACCGACGTCGACCCGATCGCGTACCGGCTGCCGTTCGACCGCTTCCTGAACCTCGAGCGCTACACGATGCCGGACATCGACGTGGACTTCATGGACAGCCGGCGCGACGAGGTCATCAAGTACGTCGTCGACAAATACGGCGACGACCGGGTGGCGCAGATCATCACCTTCGGCACGCTCGGCGCGCGCGCCGCGATCCGCGACCTCGGCCGCGTGATGGGCCTGCCGTACGGCGACGTGGACCGCATCGCGAAGCTCGTGCCCGGCGCGAACGTCTCGCTGCAGGAGGCGCTCGCCGCCGAGCCGGAGCTGCGCGCCGCCGTCGACGGCAGCCCCCAGATCCGGCAGCTCATGGACATGGCCCAGAAGCTGGAGGGCGTCGCGCGCCACGCCAGCACTCACGCCGCGGGCGTGATCATCTCCCGCGATCCGCTGACGGACCACGTGCCGCTGCAGCGGGCGACCAAAGGCGACCTGCTGATGACGCAGTACGACATGAACAGCGTCGCCCGGCTCGGCCTGCTGAAGATCGACTTCCTCGGCCTCACCAACCTCACGATTCTCGACGCGGCGATCGGCCTCATCCGCGGGACGCGCGGCGAGGAGATCGACCTGCAGCGGCTGCCGCTCGACGACAAACCGACGTACGCGCTGCTCGCGTCCGGCGAGACGACCGGCATCTTCCAGTTGGAGGGCCGCGGGATGACGCGCTACCTCCGGGAGCTGAAGCCGGACCGCATCGAAGACGTCATGGCCATGGTCGCGCTGTTCCGGCCGGGCCCGATGGCCAACATACCGTCGTACATCCGGCGCAAGCACGGCCAGGAAAAGGTCACCTACCTGCATCCGCGGCTCGAGCCGGTGCTCAAAGAGACGTACGGCGTGATGGTGTACCAGGAAGACATCATGACGGTCGCGCAGGCGATCGCGGGTTACACGCTTGCCGAGGCCGACGTGCTCTGCTACGCGATCCGGAAGAAGATCAAGGACCGCCTCCTCGCGCAGCGCGAGAAGTTCGTCGCCGGCGCACGGGCGAACGGGGTGGACGCCCGGACCGTCGACCAAATCTTCGAGCAGTTCGAGCCGTTCGCGCGCTACGGATTCAACCGCGCCCATGCGGCGTGCTACGGCCTGATCGCGTACTACACCGCGTACCTCAAGGCGCACTACGCCGCCGAGTACATGACGGCGCTGCTCTCGAGCGACGTCGGGAACATGGACAGGGTGGCGCAGGCGGTCGCGGAGTGCGCGCGGATGGACCTGAACGTCTTGCCGCCCGACGTCAACGAGAGCGCCGCCTCGTTTACCACGGACGGCAAGGTGATCCGGTTCGGCCTCACCGCCGTGCGCAACGTCGGGGTCGGGGCGATCGACGTCGTCATCGCCGCGCGCGAAGCCGGCGGGCCGTTTGCGAGCCTCGCGGACTTCTGCGGCCGGGTGGACACGCGCCTCGTCAACCAGCGTGTCATCGCGAGCCTGATCAAGGCCGGCGCGTTCGACCGGCTGGGGTCGCGCGCCCAGATGCTGCAGACGCTCGACGCCGTGCTGGAGCGGGCGCAGCGGAGCCAGCGCGCCCGCAACGAGGCGCAGACCGGATTGTTCGGCGATCTCGCCGCTCCCGAGCCGGCCGCGGCCGGTCCCGGCGAGGGGGACACCGCGGTCCAGGAGTTTTCGAAAGAAGAGCTGCTGACGATGGAGCGGGAGATGCTCGGCCTCTATATCTCCGACCACCCGCTCCGCCGCTGGGGACCGGCGCTGGCGAAGCGGGCCACGGCGACGATCGCGCAGTTGGCGGACCTGCCCGACCGCAAGAAGGTCACGATCGGCGGGCTCATCGGCACGGTGAAGCGCAGCATGACCCGCTCCGGCTCGACGATGGCGTTCGTGACCCTCGAGGATCTTACCGGCAGCATCGAGGTGCTCGTCTTTCCGCGTGCCTACGAGCAGCACGGGCTGTCCCTCAAGCGCGACGCCGTCGTGCTGCTGCGCGGCACGCTCGACGTCGAAGAGCAGTCGGTCAAGCTGCTGTGCGACGAGGTGATCGCGCTGCCGCCGGCCCCTCCCGAGGATCCGGCCTCTCTTGCGGTGGAGGAGGCGGTCGCGGACGGCGTGATCGCCGGCGCGGCCGCCGCGGGCGCGGTGAACGGCGGCGCGGCGCGCAACGGCCACGGCGCGAACGGCGCGCGTCCGCCCGCGGCCCAGACCGCCGGCGGCAACGGCCGGGCCGGCGCGCGTCCCGCCCTGCGCGTGCGCGTCAGCACGATCGAGGAGGTCGAGCAGCTGGAGCGCTACTTGAAAGAGCACCCGGGCCCCCGGCGCGTGTGCGCGCACGTCGTCAGCGGCGACGGCGAACACGTCATTCAGGCGCGGTCGGGGGCGCACGACATCGAGGAGCTGCTGCAGTCGCTCGAGCAGCTATTCGGCGAAGGGAATGTCTGGGAAGAATAACGCCGCATCGCTGCGGGTCGTCCTGGCCGTGCTGCTCATGGCGCTGGGATTCCTGGTCGTCGTGCAGGTGCGGGCGAGCCGCGGCCTCTCGGGCCAGGAAGACGTGCCCACCCGCAATGTCTACGCCCTGGCCACGATGCTGCGGCAGGAGCGTGCCGCCCGCCATGCGCTCGAAGCGCAGGTGGCCGATCTGACGCGCCGCCTGTCCGATTTCGAGCGGACGACCGCGGAGCGCCGCAGCAGCACCGAGGCGATGGTCCGCGAGCTCGAGACGCTCCGCATCGCAGCGGGCCTCGTGCCGCTCACGGGACCGGGCGTGAGCGTGATCGTCGACGCCACCCAGGCGCCGGTGGTCGGCCACGCGCCGCCCGCGGTGCAGTACGTGGACCTCGCCAGCATCGTCAACGAGCTCTGGGCCGCCGGCGCCGAGGCGATCGCCGTGAGCGGCGTCCGCATCACCGCCACGACCGGATACAGCGAGGTCGGCGGAACGATCCTCGCCGACCGCCGGCGGCTGGCGCCGCCGTACACGATCGAGGCAATCGGAGATTCCGCGACGCTGCAGGGCGCCCTGCAGATCCGCGGCGGCGTGATCGAGGGACTGCGGACGCTCGGCCTGCAGATCACGATCGCGCCCAAGACGAGCCTGTCCCTTCCCGCCGTGCAGGCCGTTCCGACGCTGCGCCTGGCCCGTCCCGCGTCGCACTAGTCCCCGGTGAACCGCGACCCTGATGTCGTCATCGCCGGCGCGTCCTTCGCCGGCTTGGCCGCGGCCCGCGCGCTGGGGAGCCGCGCGGTGCTGGTGGACCCGGACGCGGTGGGCGATGGCCAGACCTCGGCGTGCGGCGCCCCGGTGCGGGTGATCGAGGCGCTGGCCGCGGCGGCTTCCATCCAGGAAATCCACCACGATCTGGTCATCCATACGCCCGGGCGCGAAGTGCGCTGGCGACTTCCGGAGCCGTTCTGCACGTTCGATTACCGCGCGTGCTGCCGGGCGGCGTTCGAGACCTCGGGCGCCGGATTCATTCGCGCGGCCGCGCACGGGCACCGCGGGGCGGTGGCGCTGACGTCGGCGGGAGAGATCCCGGCGGGCGCGCTCGTGGATGCGACGGGGTGGCGGACCGCGCTGGCGGGCTCCGCGGGATCGGCGTCCGGAACGGCGGCGTCGCCGGCGGCGCCGACCCGCGGCGGGCGCTATTTCGGACTTGAAGCCGAGGTCGCGGCGCCGTTTGAGACGGGGCTGCATTTTTACTTCTGGCCGGAGTTCGCGCCCGACGGGTACGCGTGGGCCTTCCCCGCGGGCCGCGTCGCGCGTGTCGGCGTCCTGAGCTATCGCGGGCGCAGCGGCCTCGGACCGCATCTGGACGCCTTTCGCCGCCGTCTCGCGCTGCCTCCCGGGCCCCGGCACGGGGGCTTCCTGGGCACCCGCCTCGGACCGCCGGTCATCGACGGGGTGTTCGTCGCCGGTGACGCTGCGGGGCAGTGCCTGCCGTTTACCGGCGAAGGGATCCGCTCGGCGGTTTGGGCCGGGCACGTCTGCGGCGGGTTGGTGCGCCGTCAGCTCGACGGCGAGCTGTCCGCGACCGCGGCCGCCGTCCAATACGCCGCGTACGTCGAACGCCAGCGGCGCCGCTATCGTGTGCTCGAGTGGTCCACGCTCGCGGCGCTCAGGCTGCCGGCGCGCATGCTCGGCGTGCTGGCGGCCGTGGTGTCGCGGCCGGGCCCGCTCGGCGCCTTCATGCGGCACTATCTCGCGATGTTTGCCGCTGAGGACAGCACGGACCGTCGGGACCGTAGTCCGATCAACGCGTAGGCGGTTCCGGATATCTAGTGGTACTTGACAACTCTTATGCGATGCCGACATAATGTCTGTAAATGACATCATGGTGGTATCATGAGGCGGACGCAGATTCAACTCACGGAGCGTCAGACCGAGCATCTACGGAGACTATCCGCGGAGCTCGGAGTCTCGATGTCGACGCTCGTCAGACAGGCCGTTGATCTGTTGCTGCAGTCCGGCGGGCAGGCCGATCGCGAAGCGTTGTGGCGGCGGGCGATGACGGCGGCAGGCCGCTTCAACTCCGGCCTGACCGATGTAAGTGAAAAGCATGACGAATACCTTACCGACGCCTATGACGACCCCCACCGCCGTCTTCGTTGATACCTCGGCTCTCTACGCGTTTCTGGACGCGGACGATAGATACCACGCGCGTGCCGCGAGGATATGGGATCATCTCCATCGCGCGCACGGCGCGTTGATGTCCCATAACTACGTAATTGTTGAAACCGCTGCGATCGTCCAGCGCCGCCTGGGGCCGGCCGCTGTTCAGGCGCTCGCGCGTGACGTTCTTCCACTTCTTGACGTGGCCTGGATCGACGAAGCGCTTCACTCGGCCGCGGTGACGGCCTTGCTCGCGTCTGAACGGCAGGACATCAGCCTGGTCGACTGGGCGAGCTTCGAATTGATGAGGCGCAGGGATATCAGGGACGCGATGACCTTCGACAAGCACTTCGTCGATCAGGGGTTTCGCGTGTTGTCCGACGCTCCGTAGCCCCGCGATAACCGGTGCCGGTTTCCCTCTCCGGGCTCGCCGCGTACCTGCTGCTCTGGGCCGGCGCCACGAGCGGCGTCGCGACGTCGTCCGACCGCGTACGCCGCCGCGCGGGATGGCTGGGCGGACCCGCGCATGAGACTCTGTCGCTGGCCGGGCTCGGGGTCGCGCTGCTCCACACCACGCAGAGCATTCTCGCTCCCCAGGGCGCGCAGCTCGGCCTACTGGTGTTCGCCGGACCGGCGACCGCGACCGCGTGGGGGCTGGGCGCGGGGGTGCTCGCGCTCTATCTCACCGCGGCGGCGACCGCCTCCTTTTACCTGCGCCGGTATCTCGGCGGATGGTGGCGCGGCGTGCACGCGCTCGCGTACGCCGCGTACGGGGCCGCGCTCTGGCACGCGCTCGCGATCGGCGCGAACGCCTGGCTGCCGCCGCTGCGGTGGCTGTACGGCGGCTCGCTGGGCGTGCTCCTGGCGCTGACCGTGCTCCGGCTCAGCGCGCCCGGCCTCGGCCGGAGCCGCGCACCGTCATGACGGGGACCCGGGCGTGCCGGACCACGTACTCCGCGACGCTGCCGATAAACAAGTGCGCCACGCCGCGGCGGCCGTGCGTGCCCATCACGATGAGGTCCGCTTCGGTCTCGTCGGCCGCCGCGAGAATCTCGTCGCGCGCGTGCCCGGTCCGCACCAGCGCGCGCCGCACGGCCGGCGTCTTCTCGGCGAGCCCGTCGAGCGTAGCGCGGGCCTGCTCGCGAATCCGCCGCACCACCGCGGCCGAGACCGGCGTGGGGACGACCGCCGGACCGGCGGGAATCCACTGGAATTCGAGGTCCACGACGTGCAGCAGCACGATGCGCGCGCCGAGCGCCTGAGCGAGATCGGCTCCCCAGCGCAGCGCGGCGTTCGCCGGGCTCGAAAAATCGGTCGGCACGAGGATCGTTTGAATGGGCATGGATTCCCGTTCGTCGCCGGTTTCCACGGCGCCTGTGGACGCCGGCTTTGATTCCATGGTTGCCGGCGGCATCGTTCGCCGGCGGGGCAGGGCCGCTCGGCAAAGACAATTCGCCGCATCCCCGGCGTTCTCAGTGCGAGACCCGCCGCAACGTCCAGCGAACGTTCGATTCGATCTGTTCGTGATGGCGCTGATAGAGCACGCCGCCGTAAATGATCGCGAGCCCAAGGACGGTCAGCGCGAACGGGAACATCACGGAGTCCTTGAACACGACGTAGGCGAGGCGGCCGAGGTAGATGTATACTCCGATCGCGCCGAAGACGAGAAACACGCGCCGCTGCAGCAGCACCGCGGCGAACATCAGCGCCAGATTGACCAGTCCATACGCCGCCCATGACGATTCGCTGCTCATCAGCACCGTGAGCCCGCCCTCGAACGAGAGCAGGCCAAAGAGGTAGCCCCAGCGGGCGTAGTCGTCTGCGGTTCTTCGGTCGACGAGGATCGAGAGAGCCAGCATCACCAAGCCGGCGCCGACCGACACCCACAGCCGCGCGCGCCAGTCACCGTCCCACCCGATGGCCGGGTGCCCGAGAAGCAGCGGAGCCAGATCCATCGACATGTACCAGAAGGCAAACGCGAGGGGGAACGTGAGGAACGGGAACCGCACGAACCGAAGGGCCACGAGGCCCGCCGCAATCGTGCCGGCCTCCATCAGGAACCAGCTGCCCCTGATCCACATGTGATACCCGGCGTAGGCTCCGGGGTCTCCCTGAGGCCAGATGCCCGTGGTTCGTTCGAGTCCGTAAATCGCAAGCGGCACCATCGAGACCGCGAGCGTCACGAGCAGCCCGCCGGGCACCTGGTAAGTCTCGTCCTGCCACAGCCGCTGCCCGATCAGGGCCATGCAGGCGGCGTAGACCGTCGCGATGACCAAGATGCCGGGGCCGCCGAACCGCTCCCACGCCGTCGTCATGAACCACCCCATCGCGGCCATCACGACCAAGGCGCCCAGGTAGTACGCGACGTTGGGCACGTCGAAACGCGTGAATCCCGCGCGGCGTCCGTCGAGTGTGGTCCACATGAGCTCCGCCTGTTGGTCGGACAGCCCGCATTCCCCGGCGGCCTCAAGAAACCCGCGCTTACGGATCGTCGTGGACATGCGATCCACCTCCCGCTGCACCTACATCAATCATGGGGCCCCATGACGTGGACACCCGACCTACTTCGGGACGGCAATCGTGATGTTTTGCCGGCAGGCCGACGACTCGACCGCGATGCCCTGCTCCCGGAGGCCGCCGAGGATGCCGTTGAGCGTCGCGTCGCACATGGCGGGGCTGGGAAACGGCCCCATGACCTGCATGAGGCCTCTGCCTTCGAAGATCCGCATTTTTGTCGTGATGACCGTCCAGTAGCCGCCGGGCTTTTGAGCCGTCACCGGGCCGGTTGGAGCGGGCGTGCGCGCACGAAGTTCTTCTTCGACCGCCGTAAGCCGGACACCGTACGCGGCCAGTTCTCCCCGGAACTCATTGACCTGACGTTGGATCGCCTCCAAGTCCGCCGTGGTCACCTGATCTCCCGTGGCCTGAGCGGGATTCGGCTGCGCGCGGACGTTCTGTGCGAGCACGCCGACGACGAGCGACACTGTCACAGCGAGCAGGCCGACGACGGCAAGACGCAGCCGCCGTTTCAACCCGGACACCCGTTCCCGAAGGATTTCAGGCGTCTGCGGATCCACGTGAACCACCTCCAATCTGTCGGTTGACCGGCCCTACCGAAAGACGACCGATACCGCGTAGCGAGCCGCGATGAACGTTCCAGCGACGCACATCAGCGTGATCGCGATGCGTAGAACCGCATCCAGCGCCCGTGCCAGGCCTCGGATGTCCATCGGTCACTCCTCCCGCTGACCGTCCTCGGTATGCACCGTAGCAGCCCGGCCGGGAACGGGCATCGGCCTTTGGGCCCACGTAGCGCCACTGGGTCTTTCGGCCGATGTTCGCGGCCGGCGGGTGCGATAGCGTCGGGGTAGGCGATTCCGGGGACGATGGGATGCCGGGAAAGCGGGGGATGAGCGATGGACGACTACGCGGCGCTTCGCTGGGCCTTTAGGGGGATCCTCACGCTCGGCTTCGGTCTACAGGTAACGGGTGAGCAGCACATCCCCCCAAGCGGCCCCGTGATCCTGGCCGCCAATCACGGAAGTCAGATCGACCCCGTGGTGGTGGCGGCGGCCGTGCCGCGGCGGTGCACGTTCCTGGCCGCGGCCGAGTTGTTGACGATGCCGGTCCTGGGAGCGCTCATCCGGCCATTCCGGCCCGTCCCGATCAACCGCGGACGATTCGACCGCGGCGCTATCCAGGAGTGCCTGGCGCGCCTCGGGCGCGGCGAGGCGCTCGTGATCTTCCCGGAAGGGAAGATCAGCACCGACGGTTGCCTCCAGCCCGCCCACGACGGTCTCGCGTTCCTCGCCGCGCGGGCCCGCGTGCCGATTGTTCCGATCGGGATCGCCGGAACCTACGAGGTATGGCCGCTCGGAACGAGAATGCCCCGCCGAGGGAGGATCATCGTCCGCGCCGGGGCGCCCTTCGTACCGCTCGGAGCGCCGACCAGACGCGACCAATCGGCGCTGACCGCGCGCGTGATGCAGGCGATCAGAGCCTTGTCGGGCTGTGCCGCGACGGCCTCGGAGGACGACGAGATAACCGGTTTGCGTGCCGCGAGTTGATCAAGGGGGGATACTCGTGGACCGGCCGTGGCTCCGCAACTACGACGCAGGGGTTCCCGCAACACTCTCGTATCCGAGCATGCCGCTCTTCGGACTGCTTGAGGAGAGCGCCCGGAGGTTCCCAAACCGCCCCGCGGTTATCCTGGCCGGTCCCAAGTTTTCGGCCACCCTGACGTACCGCCGCCTCGACGGGCTCGCCAACCGCTTCGCCAACGTGTTGATTGCGCAGGGCGTCCGGCCGGGCGATCGGATCGCGCTGCACCTCCCGAACCTGCCCCAGTTCGTTGTGTGTTTCTACGGCGCCCTCAAGGCCGGAGCGGCGGTGGTGCCCCTCAACCCGCTCTACACGGTCCGCGAGCTCACGCGAGCGTTCAAGAACGCGGAGCCGAGAGTGGTCGTCACCCTCTCCCGGTCGGCGCCGCAGGTCACTGTAGCGCTCGCGGAGTCGCACGGTGTATCGGTGATCGTGAGTGAACCGTACGATTTCTTTCCGTGGCTGTGGAGGTTGATCGCCGGACTGCGCATGCGCGGACAAGGCGGACCGGCGGCCGGCCCCGGACTCACCGCGCTGCTCCGGCGGGCCTCGCCCGGCGCGGCAAACGTGCCCGTCGACACGAACCACCTCGCGGTGCTGCAGTACACCGGCGGGACGACGGGTATTCCCAAGGGCGCGATGCTGAGCCACCGGAACCTCGTGGCGAACTGCATGCAGATGCGGCATTGGCTCAGCGACATGCGGGAGGGCCAAGAACGGTTCCTCGCAGTCGTGCCCTTCTTCCACGTGTACGGGCTCACCGTCGCGCTCAACACTCCGATCGCCGTCGGGGCGAGCGTGATCTGCGTGCTGATGGCCATGTTCGACACGCGGCTCGTGGCGGAGGCGATCGCCCGGTTCCGGCCCACCATTTTTCCCGGAGCCCCCGCGGTGTATCTTGCCATCAACCAGCTGAAGGACGTCCGGCGGTACAACCTGTCCTCCGTCAAGGTCTGCGTGAGCGGCTCGGCGAGCCTGCCCCGGGAGGTACAGGCCGAGTTCGAGCAGCTCACCGGGGCAACGGTCGTGGAAGGGTACGGCCTCACCGAAGCCTCGCCGGGCACCCACACGAATCCGGTCCACGGCATGCGCAAGACGGGCAGCATCGGCCTGCCGATGCCCGACACCGACGTCCGAATCGTGGACCAGGACGGCGGGGTGGGCGACGTGGCGCCCGGCGACGCGGGAGAATTGATCGTCCGCGGGCCACAGGTGATGCAGGGCTACTGGCGCGCGCCCGAGGAGACGGCCGCGACGCTCCGGGACGGATGGCTCTACACGGGGGACATCGCCCGGATGGACGACGACGGGTACTTCTACATCGTTGATCGCAAGAAGGACCTGGTGATCATCGGGGGCCTGAAAGTGTACCCCCGAGAGATCGAAGAGGTGCTGCACGAGCACCCCAAGGTGCGCGAGGCGGTGGTCGTCGGCGTCCCGCACCGGGTCCGGGGAGAACAACTCGTCGCCCAGGTGGTCCTCAAGGACGGTTCCGCCGGCGACGCGCGCGCGGTTCGCCGCGAGATTATCGAGTTCTGCCGGTCGCGGCTCGCCTCGTACAAAGTTCCCCGGCGCGTGCGGGTCGTCGACGCGCTGCCCAAATCCCCCATCGGGAAAGTCCTCCGGCGCGACATCCGCGACGCGGAGGCCGCGCGGACCGGCGAAGAGGACTAGCCGATGGATCAGACGCCGGCGAGGCCCCTCTCTCTCGCGCAGCTCATCTGGCTGGCCGTATTTTGGTTTGGCGTCAGCTTCACCTGGGGCGCGCTCCTCACCGTGGTGGTCCCGTCGGAGGTGCTCCGGTTCGTCCCCGAAGCGCAGAAAGGGCTCTACCTCGGGCTCCTCTTCGCGGGCGGCGCCGTGATCGCCATGGTGGTGTCTCCCGTCGCGGGCGCGTTGAGCGATCGCTCGACGCTGCCGTTCGGCCGCCGCCGGCCGTTCGTCGTGGCCGGCGCGCTGCTCGCCGTACCCGGACTGCTCGGCATGCGGTACGCGCCGACCTACACGACGTTTGCGGCGGCCCTGCTCTGGGTGCAGTTGACGGTCAACGTGGCCGCGAGCGCCTTCAACGGGCTGATTCCCGACAAAATTCCTGCCGGCCAGCGCGGCGCGATGTCGGGGGTCATGGGCGGTATGATGATGGGAGGGACGATCGCCGCCGCCCTGCTGTCGGGACGCCTCGTCGGGCAGGGCGTGACCGGCGCCATCTACTGGATCATCGCCGCCGTGCTGCTCGCCTGCATGACGGTCGTCGTCTGGAAGGTCCGGGAGACTCCGCTGCGGGACGCCCCGCCGTTTGCGCTGCCGGCCTTCCTCCGGTCGTTCTGGGTCGACCCACGCCGCTATCCGGACTTCGCCTGGTTATTCGCGACGCGGGGGCTGGTCATGCTGGGGTTTTACACGATCATCACCTTCCTCCAGTTCTTCATTCACGATACGCTGCATCTCTCCAGGCCGGAGGCGGCGCAGGCCACCGGGACAATCAGCGCCGTCGTGATCGCCGCCGGCGCGCTCGTTGCGATGGCGGCCGGGCCGGCGTCGGATCTGATAGGGCGCAAAGGCATCGTCTCGACCGCGGGAATGTTCCTGGCCTTCACCGGTGTGGGCCTGCTCTTTCAGCCGTCCTTTCACGCCCTTCTTTGGATCGGCGTGCTGTTCGGCATCGGCTACGGAGCGTACGCCAGCGTGGACTGGGCGCTCGCGATCGACGTCCTCCCCTCGGGCCAATCGGCCGCGAAGGATCTTGGGATCTGGGCCATCGCGAACACGCTGCCGCAGGTGCTCGCGCCCGTCATCGGAGGGCCGCTCCTCGATGTTTTCAACCGGACGGCCCCAAACGCCGGGTACTCGGTCATCTTTTCGCTGGCGATCGTCGAGGTGGCGCTTGGCTCGGTCTTCATTTGGAAGATCAAGGGCACTCGATAACCGCGTCCATGCGGCCGCTGTTCGCCACCATTCTTCGCGGCCGCTGGGGCAGATGGTTCAGCCGCGAACCCGCGATTCCCGACCCTCGGCTGCGCGCGGTCACCTTTCCGAGCGCCGACGGGGTCAGGCTGGCCGGTTGGTACGGCGAGCTGTCCAGGACGGCCGCGACGATCATCCTCTGCCACGGTGCGCCGGGCGACAAACGCGACATGGCGGGCCTCGCCGGCGCCCTGATGGATGCCGGGTTCGATGTCCTGGCGTTCGATTTCCGCGGTTGGGGTGAGAGCGGCCGAACCCGCGTCACTCTCGGGCACCGGGAAGTCCAGGACGTGTTAGGTGCCGTCGAGTTCGTACGCACCCGGCGGGCCGGCCGGCGACACCCTATCGGGATCGTCGGTCTTTCGATGGGCGCGGCGGCGGCGATCATCGCCGCCGCCCAGACTCCCGCGATCGATGTGGTCGTCGCCGACAGCAGTTATGCCAGGCTCGATCAGAGCGTTGAGCGCATCGCGCGCCGCGTCTGGAGCCCGTTCGACCTACCCGCGGCACGACGGGCCCGTCGGCTCGGCGAACACCTCATCGGAGCGCCGCTGGCGTCCGTCGCGCCCGTCGAGGCCGTCGCCAGGATCAGTCCGCGTCCGGTTCTGATCATCCATGGGCGGCGGGATAGGCTGACCGACGTCGCGGATGCGCACGCCCTCTACCGCGCGTGCGGCGATCCGAAGGCTCTGTGGATCGTCGAGCGCGCCGGGCATGCGCGGACGCGCCGCGTCGGGACCCGGGAGTACGATCGGCGCGTCATCGGGTTCTTCAACACATACGTCGCGGCGATGACGTGAGGGGGGAAGCGTCGTGCGGCAGCCGCCGTCGATCACGGGGTTTCGGCCGGCCAGACCCAGCCGGATCTTCATCAGGCTGATGCGGTTGGTGAACCGGTTCTACGCGATGCCGCGGGCGCGTGTCTCGTGCGAGGTTCGAGAGACGAGCACGCTCCGGCGCCTCCCGCCGGGTGTTCTGATCACGCCCAACCACTCCGACTTCGCCGATGCCATGGTGGTGACGGAGCTGATGCGCCGGACCGGCCGGTTTGCGACGTTCATGGCGACCCGCGAGAACTTCGACGTTAACCAAGGCCTGAACGGCCTCGTCATGCAGTGGATGGGCGGGTTTTCCGTCAACCGCGGCGGGGAGAACGCGAAGTGCCAGCAATTTGCGAAAGACATCCTCAAGCGGAGGCGCTACGACCTGCTCGTCTTCCCCGAGGGCGAAGTCTATCTGCTGAACGACCTGGTGATGCCGTTCAAGCCGGGCGTCGCGATGCTCGCGCTCGACGTCGCGAGCGAGAACCGCAGGGAGGGACATTCGGCGCGCCCCATCGTGATCGTCCCCGTTGCGATCAAGTACCGTTATCTGGGCGACGTCACGCCCGCGTTGGACCGCATGGCGGCGGATCTCGAAGCGGCGTACTTCGGAGAGCGGCGTACGGGTCCGCTCTACGACCGTATCTACGCGATCGGGGTCGAGCTGCTCGGTCGCAAAGAGGAGGAGTGGGGCCTCCGCGCCGACCCGGCGTGGACCGTGTACGATCGCGTCCATCGCATCCAAAAATTTCTCCTCGAAAGCCTGGAGCGCCGGTATCTCGGCCGGGTGCGGGACGAGTTCCCGTTCGACCGGGCCCGCCGGCTGATGCTCCACTTGCTCGAAGCGGTGGACGCCCTGCGTGTGCAGCCTGACCTCTCCGAGGCGGAGCGGGCGGCGCGCACCGCGGACCTCCGGCGAGACCTCGAGCGGGCGGAGGCCGCGGCCCGTTCAGTGTCCTTTGCCGACGATTACGTGCTCAACCGTCCGACGCCGGAACGCATGGCGGAGACGTTGACGAAGCTCGAACGGGAGATCCGCGGCCGCTACGTTGAGCTCCCCAAGGTCAGGCGATCGGCAATCGTCACGGTCGGCGAGCCGATCGACGTGCGCGGGTACCTCGCCGCGTACGACGCGCGGGGCACCCGCAAGGAGACGGTCCTGCGGCTCACGCGCGACCTGCAAACGGGCATCCAAACCATGATCGACGCGGCCAACGCCGCCGGCGATCCACGCGTCCGGGCATGACGCTTGCGGGCGCGGGCGGAGGGCGGTGGGCCGGAGGCTTTCTCGACCGGCTGGTGCAGCATCAACTCGCCGAGCAGGCGACGATCATCGCGTTCAACATCATCTATGCGATGTTTCCCCTCGCGCTCTCACTTACGGCAATCGGAGGGTTTGTCTACCGGGGCGGCCCCGCGCGGGCGGGGCTCCTCCACGCGATCCACGCCGCGTTTCCCGCGGAGGTCGCCCGGGAGATGACCGACGTGATCAACACCGCCGGGAGCCACTCGGGGCTCCTCGGCCTGATCGGGTTCCTCGCGCTGTTCTGGGCCGGCTCGAATCTGTTCACCGCGATCGAAACGAGCTTCGGCCGGATCTTCGAGGTGCCGCCGCGCGGGGTCGTGCATCAGCGCCTGGTCGCCTTCCTCATGATCCTGGCGTTTTCGATGTTGCTCGTTTTGTCCGTGGCTGCCTCGAATATCGCCCTGCTCATGAACGCGCGCCACGCCCCCGTGCCCGGGTGGGGGCGAATCCTCGGGCTGGTCGGCGGCTGGGCGTTCGCCGTGTTGACGCCGCTCCTACTCTATTGGATGGTGCCGAACGTCCGGCTGCCCTTTCGCGCGCTCTGGCCGGGCGCGGTGTCCGCGGGGACGGCCCTCCAACTCATCACGCTGGTGTTCCCGCTCTACATCCGGTATCTCGCCGGGGTGAACCGGTTCGGCGACGCGTTCAGCCTGACGTTCCTTCTGATGACGTGGTCCTACCTGGTGGCATTCGCCCTGCTGGCCGGGGCAGAGGTCAATGCACTTCGCCTCGCCGCCCAAGCCCCAATCGCGAGGCCAGCACCGCGGCCTCCGTCCGGTGGTTGAGCTGCAGCTTGGACAGGATGCTGCTGATGTGGTGCTTGACCGTCTTCTCTGCGATCGAGAGGCGCCCGGCGATGTCCTGATTGCGGAGGCCCTCCGCCAGCAGGTCCAGGACCTCGCGCTCGCGGGCCGTCAGTTCGGAGAAACGCTCTGCGCCGCGTTGCTCCGGCACCGACAGACGGCCGAACTCACTGATCACCCGCCCGACCAGTCCGGGATGCAGGATCCCCTCGCCGTCGCGGACCGCGCGCACGCCTCGCAGGATCTCGTCCGGGCTCGCGTCCTTCAACAAATAGCCTCGGGCGCCCGCCTGCAGCGCGTGAAACACGCGGTCGTCGTCGGTGTAGATCGTGAGGATGATGACTTTGACGTGGGGGGCCCGCCCGGCGAGCTCGCGGGTCGCGGCGATGCCGTCCAAACGCGGCATGCCGATGTCCATCAAGACGACGTCGGCCTGCCGCGCCATCGCGAGTTCCACGGCTTCGCGACCGTCGGCGGCTTCGCCGACGATCTCGATATCCTCGGCCATTGCCAGCAGATTGGCGAGGGCATGCCGCAGGACGCCCTCGTCATCGGCGACGAGTAAACGGACCTTCGGAGGGACGCGGCTCACGATGTCCACTCGGGCGGCCGCGAGGCACCGCGCAGCGGGAGCGTGAAGGCGATCGTGGTGCCGCCCGAGGGGCTCGAGGAGATGGTTAGCGCGCCGCCGAGCTCGGCGGCCCGCTCGCGCATGTGCTCGAACCCAAACCCGCTTCGATGCCCGTCGCGGCCGGCGTCGAAACCGACGCCGTCGTCTTTGACGCTGCACGTCACGGTTTCCCCCGAACGGCCGAGGGTCACCACCACGTGGCCGGCGCGGGCGTGCCGCCCGATGTTCGTGAGCGCCTCCTGCAGGATCCGCCGGAAGGCAAACTCCGACGCGGGGGAGAGCGGAATCTCGGTGTCAGGGCTGTGGATCTCGGTGGTGATGTCCGTGCGGGTCGACAGCGCGGCGAGGTGCTGTCGCGCGGCGGCCACCGCGTCGCCCGCCGACGGCCCCGGCGGCCGGAGCCCGAGGACCAGGAGGCGTATCTCGTCGAGTCCCTGCCGGAGGAGGTGCTTGAGATCGGGCAGGAGCGCGGCGGCGCGCTGGGGATCCGTGGGCAGCAGCCGTTCGACCAGTTCTACCGACTGCGTCCCCGCGGCCAAGATATGGCCCACGCCGTCGTGGACCTCCCGCGCGAGCCGCCGGCGTTCTTCTTCGAGCAGAAGCCGCTCGCGGAGATCCGCCACTTCCCGTCCTCGTGCGGCCTCCCTCCACGCCACCCAGCCCGCGCCTACGCCGGCGACCAGCATGAAAAACAGACGGTACCCGACCTCCCACATCGTCTGGAAGGTCGCCGGCCGGGTCGCGACCACATAACCGAGGGTGATCCATCCGCTCAGCGCCACCACGAGCCACAGATCGAGGGTCACGGCGGCTTCGCCGAACACAAAGAAGTAGGCCAAGTAGAAGTCGGACCGCAGGCCTCCGAGCATCCCGATCGCCACGCCGACGATCGCGGCATCGATGAAGACAAACGCGTACTCGGCCCACGCCGGCACCTCGCGCCGCAGCACGATGGCGGTGCGGACGACGAGGTACAGCGCCGAAGCGGCGGCGAGCTGATAGAGATAGAACGGCCAGGGGCCGAGCAGCATCCGCCAAAGGGCAAGACCGCCGAGGAACACCCAGTCCAGGAGAGTGACGGCCCGTTGTCGGTGCGTCCAAATCCCCGCCGGCGACGCCTGCCCACGCATTGGAGCGCCAGTTTCGACGGCCCGGCTCGTCCCTCCCGTGGGCCTTTCGACCGATGCGCATCGGCGCGCAGCCGCCTATTGTCGCAGATAGATCAGCGTGGAACGTCGGGCCTGGGGGAGCGCACATGCTGTCGGTTGAGCGGGTGGACCGGGAGCCGTCCGTTCTGGTCGGCGTCCTGTGGCTGGCAAGCCTCCTCGTGCTTCACTTCGCCCTCGGCCATATGCCCTGGGTGTGGGAACGTTGGTTTGCATGGTGGGGCGGCCCGCCGGACGCGTCCGGCCCGTGGGCGGCGTGCCCGTACCCATTCTGCGGCAAATGGATGCCCTGAGGAGCGGCCGGCGTAGGACAACGTGAGGCGCGGGAATGGGCCCGCCGGCCGCTCCGCGTACGCTTCTAGCGCGTCACCACCACCGTCGCGCGCATGAACGGATGGTCGTCGCACTGATAGACGTACGTCCCGGGCTTGCTCATCGTCACCGTCATGCTGCTTCCCGGCACCACCTGGCCCGAGTCCCAGAGCTTGCCGTGCGTGGTCTGCGCCGTCGCGGTATGCGGCACCGGATCGTCGTTGATCCATGTGACCGCGTGTCCCGCGGCGACGGTGACCTTGTCCGTGCCGAAGGCAAAACTGCGAACGTGGATCTGGACGTCGCCGGGCCGGGGCGCCGGGGCGGGCCGGAGCGGCCGCGCCGCGAACCCGCCGGCCGCGGCGGCCATCGCGGGCGCATAACTTGCCATCGCGCCCGATCCCCGCTGCAGTGAGACCTTACGGGGCTCGCTTCCGACCTTCAGCGTCGCGACGACGCTCTGCGAAGCCAGGTCGACGACGGAGACCGTGTTGTCGCCCTCGTTCGTAACGTAGGCGAGCGTCCCGTCCGATGTCAGCCCGACCCAGTGCGGGTACCGGCCGACGGCGACCTCCTTCACGACCCGGCGCGACGCGACGTCGATGACCGCCACCCGTCCCGCGCCCTGCACGGCCACGAGCGCGTGGGCGCGGTCCGGCGTGAAGGCGATCTGGTGCGGGATCGGCCCGACCGGGATCTCCGCCACGACCGCGTTGGTTGCGGTATCCATGACCTCGACGCCCGCGCTGTTGGCCGTAGTGAAGTACAGGGACTTCCCGTCCGGACTGACGGTCAACCCGCGCGGCGTTTGGCTCAGCGGCACCTGGGCCGTCACCTTCCGGCCGGCGACGTCGAGCACCACAATCGCGTTGTGGTCGGGCACGTCCTGAGCGCCCACGTACGCGGTTGCGCCGTCGGGCGACAGCGCGACGCCGTGCGCTTTGGCCACGGAGAACTGCGCCGTCACCGTGAGCGTCTCCGTGTCAATGACGTCGACCTTGTCGATCCCGAACACCGCGGCCAGCAGCGTGCGCCCATCACGCGACAGCGCCATCCCTTCCGGGAACGCCCCGAGATCGAGCGTCTTAATGACCGCGTCGGTGGTGGCGTCGATGACGCTGACCGCGGTCGCGTCCTCGCTGGAGACGTAGACGCGGCTGCCGTCGGGCGAGACGATGACGGCCTCCGGGCCGGCCGGCACCTTGATGGTGCTCATGAGGCGGCCCGATCCGGTGTCGAGCACTCCGATGGCGTCGTCGCCGTACAGCCCGATGTACGCTTTGGGGGCCACGGCCGCCGCCGTCGCCCGCGGACCGGCCGGGCCGCCCGAGACGATGCACATTGCCAGGGTAAGCACCGCCCCGAGCGCCCGCGCGCTGTAGCGGTGCTTGAAGAGCCAGTGGCCGGCCGATAATGCCCATCCGAGCAGCATAGATGTCCTCCCGGTTCGTAGTGTGAATCCCGGCTGAAGCGCGGCCGGCCCGCTCCGGGGGAGTGGGGGAAGGGGCGAGAGGGCCGCCGCGGCCTCGGCCGGGTCCACCCGCTAATACACCGGCGGGTCCGACGAGATGTCGCGGCGCGCCTTCGTTACAACAACGCGACAATTGCCGCCGACACGTCCGACCGGTCGGCGGACCACATCCAAACGGGGAGGGGCGGTGTAGTATAGTCGGAGGCGATCCTGATGAGTTCAATCCGAGGCAGTTTCTGATGCGGTCCCGCGGTTATCCGAGTTGGACCTGGCGCCGCGACGTCCGCGCCGTCCCCGACGCGCGCGACACCGGCGACGAGGAGTTGATGGCGCAGCTCGCGGCGGGCCGGCAGGACGCGCTTGGCCCTCTCTACAGCCGCTACGCCTCGCGGCTGTTCTCGCTCGCCGCGCAGTCCCTCGACCGCGCCACCGCGGAGGAAATCGTGCAGGAAGTCTTCCTTCAAGTGTGGCGCAGGTCCGCGACGTTCGCCCCGGACCGCGGCACCTTTCGAGCCTGGGTCTTTCAAATCGCCCACCACCGGATTCTGAACGAGCTCCGCCGGCGCAGCCGTCAGCCCCAACTGGAGGAAGATCCCGAGGGCCTCCGGCTCGCCGCGGCCCCCGATCCCATGCCGGGTCCCGACGAGATCCTCGCGTCCGAAGCGCAGCGCGCCGAGGTGCGCGAGGCGCTGGCGGCGCTCCCGGAGGCGCAGCGCCGGGCGGTGGAAATGGCGTTCGTCGAGGGACTGACGCACGAACAGGTGGCGAAGAGCCTCGAACTGCCGCTCGGCACGACGAAGACGCGCATCCGCGCCGGTCTGCAGCGGCTTCGGGCCGGATTGGCTCCCGCCGTCGCCGTGCTGCTCGTCGCCGCCGGCATCGGCGCGATCGTAGGCATTCGCAACGACGAGGCCTCTCGGGCGCTCGACGGACGCGCGCTCGCCCTGCTCACGTCAAGCGAGACGGTGGCAGTTCGGTTGAACGCCGCGCCGGGAATTCCGCCGGAGACACATGCCGTGTACCGCGGACACACGGAGGCGACGATTGCCGTGCTCACCCTCGAGAAATTCCCGCCGGCGTCGGCGGGTGGGACGTACCAGGCGTGGGTCCGTCACGGAGGGACCTGGACGTCGTTGGGTACGGTCCGGCCCGACGCGCAGGGCGGCGCCCGGTTGATCGTGGAGGGCCCGGCGGTGGACCGCCTGCCCGATGCGATCGAGATCACGCGTGAGCCGGCACGCGGGAGTCCGAGCCCGCACGGCCCGGTGATCGTGAGCGGTCAACCGGGTTCGCCGGGCACGCAGTACCGCTAGCAATAGAAGCGCGGGGTGACGAGGGGACGGCCGGCTGCCGCGGCCGTCCCTTTCGCTATTCGCGGCGCCCGCGGGGTCAATCCGGCCGCCGCCCCGCGGTGTATTCACGGGTGCACGGCACTTCAGACGAGGTGGGTCATGGCAAATACGGTGAGGGTCTGTGGGCGATTGGGAGTGCGCGCCGGCGCGATCGTGGCTGCGGGATTGCTGCTGCTGTCGGCGGTCGTGGGCGTGACCGCTGATTCTCCGCGCGTCGCCGACGCGGCCGCGGGCGCCCGCCCGGTCCAGATCCAGATGAAGAACTTCGCGTTTGACCCGCCGGCGATCGCCATCAAGGCCGGGCAAACACTAACCTGGACGAACGACGATGTCGTGCCGCACACCGCGACCGCGGATGGAAAAACGTGGGACTCCGGACAAATGGCGCCGGGACGCAGCTATACCGTGACGGTGACGAAGCCGGGCACGTACGAGTACACGTGCTCCAACCACCCGTTCATGCACGCGAAGGTCATCGTCACGAATTAGCGGCGTCCGCGCGGCAAGACGACCACGGCGAAGGAGAGGGACAGCATGCGACACGTTATGACGGCACTTGTCATCGCGCTGATGTGCGCGCCGGGGAGCCGCGCCTTGGCCGCGGCAACACCCTCGGTCCCGGTGGTCGGGGTGGTTGATTTCTACGCCGCGACATCACTGGGATCGTTCGAAGGCGGCTCGCTCGAGCGGTTCGCCGCCGACGATCTCAGCGGTCAGCTCGTTCGTGCCGGCGGGGGTCAGATGGCCGTGGCGCCCCGCCGCAGCGTACGGCAGGCGGAGGCGTCACTCGGGTGGCGGACCGACGACGCGCTGCGGTTTGACCGGCTGCGGGCCCTTGCGCGCGCGACCGGCGCCGATCAGCTGGTCGTCGGCTGGATCACGCTGCTGACGGTCGACGGCGGCGGCAGCGACGAGGGCGGCCCGCCCGCGGCCGAAGCGTCCGTTGTCGTGCAGGTGTTTGACGCCGCATCCGGGCAGATCGTGACCTCCGTTTCCGCGAAGGCGTCGACGCTCTTGGGCACCCGCACCGTGATGGCGGAGCGGACGCTTCATGCTGCCCTCTCGCCGACCGTGGCGGCGCTTCTCGTGACGCTCGCGCGAGTACCCTGAGCGCATGAAATGGTGCCGGCTCGCGGGCGTCACGGCGTTCATCTCCGCCGTGCTCGCCGGGGTATGCTGGGGCGGGGCGGCTCCCATCGCCGCGCCGGCCGGCTGGGCCGTCCTCGTCGAATATAATTCGTACGGCGGCCGCTACGACGATTTGCCGGTCGGTTACGTCAACTCCGCGCGCGTCCTGACCGCCCTGATCAGCCGGGGATGGCCGCCGGACCATATTCTTCTTGTCCGAGATTCCCCGGATCGCGCCGCGGTGCGCCGCGCAACCGAGTGGCTGGCCGCGCGCGCCCGATCGGAAGACACCGCGCTGCTGTATGTCGCGGGCGAGTACCAGTTCTTCGAGAGGGACCTGGAGTGGGGCGCGACGCTTCCACCGCTGTGGCGGCGGATCGAGACGCCGCACAGGGTCCTGATCGTCGAAACCTGCTTCGCTGGACGGCTGACCGCGGCGGTCGGCGGAATCCCCGGGCTCGGGTTGCCGGCGGTCGGCCGCGAGGAATTGGACTGGTGGGGTCTCCGCGGCACCGACCGGCTGATCCAGGGCGGCAGCTTCACCTACTTCCTGGCCCGCGCGCTGGAATCGCAGCCCGCCGGCGCATCGGTGGATTTCGCCGCGGCATTTGTCACGGCTGTCGCCGGCGCCCAGGAATACTTCCAGACCGTGATCGCGACGACGCCCCGCGCCCTGGCGTCCTTCCACGCGAGAAACAGCTATCCCGAACACCTGACGACGTTCCCAAACCCTCGCCTGACACAGGCACCCTAGAACGCTCCGAACTTCCGCAACAACGATTAGCGCCGCGTGCCTATCGGCGCGCCTCGCCGCCGCGCCGGTTACGAACCTGTGACGGCGTTCCGCGCATCCGCGCAATCCGCGCCCCGTGTTCCAGTGTATTAGGGTGCGAAAGATGCAATCCACTTCACGAAAGGAGGAACCAACAATGCGGTACACGCTGGCGATTCTGGCTCTGGGACTCGGGCTCTCCGCGGTGATGCCTGCGGCGTTTGCGGGCGAGCGGGACGTTCAGGATCTGTCCACCCCGGTCGTGACCGCGCAGGTCGGGCCGGGCGATACCGGCACGATTGCCGGTCCCACGATGAATCAGAACCAGTTCGACGACAAGGGCCACGATCGGAACTAGGCAAAGCGGCAGGCACTGGGCACGGTGGTCGACCGCGCAGAGACGTCCTGCGCGGTCATTCCATTTCCGACGCTTCGGTGAGAACCTTGCGGCGCGCCAACTCGGTCACGCGACCGGGGCCACGCAGGCGGCGTAACCATCTGGTGCCGGAGGAGGGACTCCCGAGTTTTCCCCTCGTCGTCTGCGCCATCGCCTGAAGGCGAGCCGGGCAAAGGTCTATGCGTCCACGCAGTAGGTAGTCGTCCCATCTCCGCCGCAGTTCATTTCGGGACTGCACCAGGCAGGAATCTGAGAGCCCGCATCGAACGTGTGTACCTCAAAGTCCTGAAACCGGAAGGGGGGAGCCGGGATCGGTTCCCCCTTTGACTTTAGGAGGCGGATCATGCCCTACGTTCACCGTGTTCTGAAGGTGCACGGCAAAAACGCTGAGGTGCTACAGCGGGAGTTGGACGAAGCCGGACAGGAGGACTTTCACGTTGTCGCCGTAACGGGCACATCGGATCGAAGCGCCGAAATGGTCGTGCTGGAGAAGCGCATCCGCAAAGTCAGCGCCCCACAGCACTGGGCTCCAAGTCGTCGTCCTGAGCGGCCAGCGGCAGCGAGCGTGCCCGGCCGTCTCGGCCGGTACGACGACTAGGCGATCCTGAACGGACGACCCCAGATGGCTGCTGCGCTCAGCGCTCATGCCCAACGGATTCGCGACGCAGCGCGTGGCACGGACCAGCGCGTGCGCGTGATCTTCTTCGGATCCACGGCCAAAGTTCAGGCCGGGCACATTACCGAAGCGGGACCTCATATCGCAGATGCGGTCCGCGAACTGGAAGCCGGGGGCTTTCTCATCTTGGAGAGCGGAGATCCGACGGCGACGTTGACGTATATCGTCGCTTAGCATCTAGCGGTCCTTGTAAGGCGTCGAAAACGGCACGACCCTCTTTGCAGGGTTTGGGGTATGATGCATTTTGTTTTCGCCGATGACAGTCGCCAGCAAACGCCCTCCCGACCGGGCATGGACTACCCTCTCGTCGCTGTCGGTGGAGTCTTCATCCCGAGTGATGCCGTCCGAAACGCAGAACGCAGCCTCGAAGACCTGTGCGGCGCCGTGGGATTTCCACCCAGAGAGCAGTTCAAGTGGTCGCCCGGACGGGAACTATGGATGCACGCCGGGTTAGGCGGAGACGCCCGGCGAGACTTTTTCATCCGAGCACTACGCCTGCTGCAAGACAACGGAACGAGGGTTGTCGTCGTTATCGAGGACACAGGGCGGGCGACGGCAACCGGCTGCGCTGCGCATCAACTCGATGCCACGAAGTTGTTCTTGGAGCGCGTGCATAACTATTTGAGTTTCACTGGCTCCGCCGATTGGGACGGCGTAGTCATTGCAGACCGACCTAGCGGCGGGAGATCGGACGAGGACAAGTTTCTCTTGCAATGTCTCGAAACACTCCATGATGGAACCGAATACGTGAAGCCTGAACGCATCGCGGTCAACGTGCTCTCCACACCGGCAAGGTTAGTTCGACTCGTTCAGGCGGCGGATCTTGTTACGTCGTGTACCTTGGCGCTTGTCGGCGGGGAGGATTCCTTTTCACCGCCGATCTTCGAAGCGATCAGACCTATGTTATTGAACTCAGGGGCGGCCACGGGCGGAGTTGGATTGAAGATTCACCCCGACCTGCGATACGCCAATCTCTATCGTTGGCTCCTCGGCGACGAGTATATTTGGAGAGGTGGGTGGGGTACGCCGTTGCCCCAAGAAAGATTGCCGTATGCAACCGGCCCAAATCGTCCGTGACGAGACCCACCGTCCAAGCCGTCCAACGGTTTTTACCGCGCAGGCGGGTTTCGCGTATCCCCTCGGGGCCGCTGCTCCCATGCGCGGAGCCGATCCTCGGCGATGTCCGTAGCGGCAAGGACCTGCCGAATCTCCTCCTCAGTGAAGCGGTCCTTGCCTAGGACTACTACGGCGCCGTAGCGGTCCGGCGAGATCCCAATTCGTTGTGCGGCCTGCTCGGCGCTCAGGCGTGAGCGGAGCTGCCAATACTGCACCGGGTTCTGGGTTCGAGGGGGCATCCTGCGTCTGCGGGGCTCATGGAAGCGATGACGCCCAATCTGCCCGTCTCAGTCTTGCCTCTAATTCGGCGATACGCTCGCCTTGCTCGACCAGTCTTTCAAGCAGCCACGCCATATCGCGCTCTGCATCCGGGTAATGTGACAGGTAGCCCCAGCAGCGGAGTTTCTGCTCGATGTCGTGGAGGCGTTCGGCGTCGGTCACATTGTTGCGGTTCCAGCCGTTCGGTAGAAGCCTCCTGCCGAACATGAAACAAGACTGGAACCGACAGGTAGGTGTCCTCGCGGGCCGCGACGCCTCCGCTATCGGTACATCCAAAATTTCAGATTTAACAGGTACACGAAGCGTTTGTTCGGTGGATCGTAGCGGAACCCGAACGCCGATCTGTAGGGCGGTGGATCTTCTCCTGACAGACCAGAATAGTCAAAGAACCCGTATACGTAGAGCCAGCCGCCGCCTTCTTTGTACAGCCGTACCTCGTCGTCGCTAAGTCGGAGTATCGGATCAGACTCTTGAATCGTAAACTTTTGTGTGGGCACGATGATTACGCCTATGGTCTCAGCCTCGTTTTCTCGGTATGCAGGCGCGGATCGCGGATTCTCCAACTTGTCCGGTGGTCGTACAACAATAGCCTGAATAAGAAATCGCACGAGTCGACCGGGTGATCTTCCGTAGTTGTGAACATCAAAGGTAATCTCCCGGTCGGGGGTGTCGGGGGGATGAGTCCACCTCATGGTGGTCGGATCAACAGCAAGGTGGGGGCGTTCCGTTATGTCCAACGCGTAGCGAGTTTCCCTGTTGCTGTCGAGCATCGCCCGCCAAGTAAGCGTGGCAAATACGATAGTTGCCACAGCAAGAATCCAATCGGCTCGCCACGTCTGGATCCATGCCCGAAGTTTCCTCAGTTGTATTCCCATCGCGGCATCGCGATATGTGCGCCCCTTAATGGCACTTGCTACAATTAGGACTGTCCCGATGTTTACACAGACCGTTACTCGCGTCCTTTCGCGCCTCGGCCTGGATCAGCGTGGCGCTGACCCGCATCCACGCCAGCCCTCGCCCATGCTGCTCCAGAAGGCTAAGGCCATGTTCTCGTCCCCCGACTGGACCTACGAGCCGAAGTGGGACGGGTTCCGAATCCTGGCGAGCGTCCGGGACGGATCCGTGCGCCTCATCTCCCGCAACGGGCACTCGTTCACGAATCTCTTCGGACCGATCTCCGATTCGCTGCGAGGTTTCCCCGTCTCGATTCTCCTCGACGGGGAAGTCATCGTCATCAACGACAAGGGCCAGCCGGACTTCGAGGCGCTCCAGGCCCGCCTCCGTCCCAGGAATGGGAAGTTGCTCGGCCATCTGTGCTACATGGTCTTCGACTGCCTCTATGTGAACGGGCACTCGCTCCTCGCCCGGCCCCTTGAGGAGCGCCAGGCCGTGCTCTGGGAGCTACAACACACGCTCCAAACCGATGAGGTGAAACTAACCGAGGGCTTCCCAGCGGCGAAGAGTAAGCGGTTGATGAAGGCGTGTGCTCTCATGGGGCTCGAAGGTGTTGTGATGAAGCGGAAGGGGAGCATCTATCGGCCCGGCTTCCAGAGCCCGGACTGGCTCAAAGTCCCGATCCGTCACCGCGAGGAGTTCATTGTGGCTGGCTACTTGCCGAGCCCGCGCGGGTTCAGCACGCTGATCCTGGGCCAGCATAATCGCGAGGGGAACTTCGTCTACGCGGGGTTCTGCGGCAACGGCCTGTCGGACGAGACCCGTGCAGTCCTCCTTGAAGAACTGAAGGCGACTCAGCGGAAGACGTGTCCTTTTCGCACAGTGCCGGATCTGCGGGACGACTTCAGAGAGTTGCCGGACGTACCGCCCCGATGGGTTAGACCGAGCATCGTTGTAGAGATCGAGTACCGTCAACGCCTCACGGACGGGTTGCGTCATGCCGCCCTCAAGGCTATCCGGCCAGACAAGAAGCCGGGAGTAATCCGGCGGTCGGCGAATTATGAGCATGGCCCCTTGTACCCCCCTTGAGCGGGTCGTGGAGGCTCAAATGATTGCTGGTGGCTTTGGCGACTTTGATATTAAGTCTCTACTGAACTTCGATCCGCCGAGTTACCGCTGCAAAGCGTGCCTCGGGATTCTCAACTTCCATGACATCTTTTTGCGAGGGGCTAGTGAACCGCGTTGTCCGGTTTGCGCTGCTCTTTATATTCCGATGGAAGACTACACGCACCGGCAAATCTGGCCGTACATGGAATCGCAAGGCCTCTTCATCAGGTATGAGAACGTCATTGAGCACGCCCGCATGCTAGCCTTGATCGCGGACTGTCATCCGCCACTTACAACATTGTTGAAGGCTCTTACCCAGGCTAAGCACTTCGTGCACTTCGTCACTTTTGGAATGAGCCATATCTTAGTCGGTGTGCTAAAGATGACGGCGGTAAGAGTTCCCGTATGCGGCATCGTCTCGAACGTGGACGAAGGCCTGGCAGATGAACTGACGGGACATCGCGACGAGGCACCTAACCTGAACGTGAAGGTTTTCGTGAAGGGCTTCGAGAGAAACGCTCCGCCAGACGACTGGAGCAGGATCCCTCACCAGAAACTGGTTGTTGTGGATGGACTTCTCGCGTTCAAGGGCTCGGCCAATTTGACGGTGAGCGCGTGGCGGAAGGCCGCAGAGGGTCGGGATGCTATCGAACTGGTGACCAATGTCCGTGAGGTAAAGGACCTCAACAACCGATACTTCAGTCCTGTTTGGCACGAAATCGGCGGCAGTGTCTCGCAAATCAACGTGACACTCAAGCGCTCC
Organism: bacterium; assembly: GCA_035308905.1. Taxonomy (NCBI): domain Bacteria; species bacterium. Next base: position 27,997 of record DATGFS010000068.1, read on the forward strand.
TGAAACCGCCATGCCAATGCCTAACTAGACTCCTTGGTCGATTCGCCGGGTGTTTCAACTGGACAAACTCTCAACCGCACAGTTCCTTGGCGGCGCTGTCACCGCCGCGTTGGGCTTCCTAGCGGCTTACGTTCTGGCACGACTCCAGCGCCTCTGGGACGCTAAAGATGCTGCGACTGCCGCTCGCGCCTCGCTCATCCAGCAGGTCAGAGTCCCGCTAGAGATCATCCGCGAAGAGATCCGCACCGTCCGGGGCTTTTACTACACTAGGGCTGATGAGGAAGGGATAACCCGAGCGCTGCGGGAGGCAATCTACGGATTGCGTGATGAGACGCTCATTCGTGAGTTCGAGACGGGGTTGCTCCCACTCAGGTCATTTGCTCTCGGCACGGAGCGGAAGTTGTCGGGAGAGAGGTGCAAGGACCAGGTAGATGCCATGCTGAAGCGGCTTGCCGAACTGGAGACGAAGCCCCGTACCTGAGCCGGTAGCAGCAAGAGCCTGAGTGGGAGAAAATAGCCCAAAATTTTTTCAGGCAGACTCCATTCCCCAATACTTCTTCCGGCCACCCCAGAAAATTTCCATAACCCAAAATTTCAGCCGACTGTATAACGAACCTGGAAAATTCCCAAAACCAAACTCTGGCTCGTCGGCACATACGGCGTGAAATGCCCACGCCCGCCCATGTGTCGCATAGACCCCATCTGGGTCCCCCCGGAGGTGCCCGGACGGGTCCTGGCAGGGTCGCCTCTCGGGAACGTGGGGACGGGGCGCCGCCGGGCGGAGGTATCGGCGGCCGGTGCGTTCGGTGGAGGGGCTTAGCTGGGCGGCCGGATCTGCTGCTGCGGGTCAGCCCTAGCGCTTAGGGATTCTCCCTTCCCGCATCGCCCACATCCGAACGTGCGGGCCGGGTCTCCACGAAGGGAGCGCTCGGGCTGGGCGCCCGGATCCTTCCCGAGGCGCTGGGTCGAGAGGGCGCAGCGCTATCGCTATCACGTCCCGGCACGGCCTCGGCGCTTCGATAGAAGGTGCGTCATAAGGTAATCTGCTGCAACGGCTGGGGCTGGGGAATCGAGGGCTGAATTAGCACGGCCTAGCGGGGCACGATTCCACTACCCTTTTGGTGCAAGAGAGCGGGCGGAGGTGGCGAATTCTGACAAAGGGGCATTGACAGATTGGGAGGATCTGTGCCTATAATGAGGGCGCCAGACCAGACTAGATCGGCTCGGCCAGACCAAACCAGACAGGAGGCGAAGACCAGATGGCGCAGGCGCAGGATTCCCCGCACGTTGCTTCGCGCGTTACCCGGCTAGAGAAAGCCGCAGTCGAGACCATGACGCCGTACATTCACGGCGACACACTCACCTATCAGGAAGAGACCTACACGGGCTCGCTGTGGCGCTGCGAGGGTTGCGGGCTGGTATGGACGCGGCAGCACCAAGCCCAGGGTTGCGAGAGCCGGGGGCACGTCGCCCAATTCGTGCAGAGATACGCTTACAAGCCGGAGGGTTACGAGAGACACGGCAGGCTCGCCTATAACGAATACACTCGGCGAGCGGTGCGCCGCGACAAGGTGCAAGGCTGCGAGGTGGCGTCATGAAGCGCCGCCCTTCGGAGTTCGCCGAGGCTATGCAGATAGCCGCAGCCCTGCCACAGATTCAGGCGCAGGAACTAGCGAGACTCGACCCTCTGCTGCGCCGTCTCACTATCTCCGACGTGTCCCTCCTCGCCGATGCCATCGAGAAGCACTATCGCCTTAGCGTCAGTCTCCGCGCTGCCATTATGCAGGCGAAGGGCGAGAAGGTCCGGGTAGCGGAATGGCACGTTGACGCGGACCGGCGCTGCCAGCACAAACGCTACGCGGTGGGCAACACCGGCCGCGCGAAGCATGGAGAGATCGGCGACGAGACCTGGCTCGAAGCGTGGATCGCGTAGGGGTGCCGCGATGACCAACCTTAGCACCGCCGAGACCGCCAAGATGCTACGGAAGGCGCTCGCGCACCAATTCCCAGGCGTCCGGTTCTCCGTCCGGTCGAAGGTCTACTCGGGCGGATCATCTATCGACGTGTCCTGGACTGACGGTCCCCGCGCGAAGGCCGTCGAGCACATCGCCCGGCACTACGAGGGCGCCACGTTCGACGGGATGATTGACCTCAAGTCCTATCACTCGACCGTTCTCGTCGGCCCCGAAGGACCGCGCGAAGTCCAGATGGGCGCCGATTTCGTGTTCACCCGCCGCACCGTCTCGGACGAGGAGACTCGACGCGAGGAGGCCGAGCGGATCATCCGCAGTCGGTGCCGCATCGAAGGCGACCGCTTCGGATATGACCGCGTGTCCGATCTGGCGCGTGGGATGGTCTACGCGCTGGACTTCACCAAAGGAACCACGTTCGAGGACACGTTCCGGGAGATTGTGCTCCGCGAGGCCGTCGCCTAGTCAGAGCGTAGGGGCCGGGAACGTCTCGGCCCCCTCGTCCTGCCTAGACACGCGCAGGAGAAGGGAGGGCAAGAGAACATGCGAGTAGGCATCTACGCTCGGGTTTCGACCCACGATAAGAACCAGGCCCCGGAAACTCAGTTGGTCCCAATGCGGGACTACGTGAAGGCGCAGGGTTGGTCAGTCGTCGGCGAGTTCGTAGACAAGACCTCAGCGCTCGACCTGCGCGGCCGTGAACACTGGCGCGAATTGCTTTCACTGGCTGCCCGGCGGAAACTCGACGTGATCCTCGTATGGAAACTCGACCGCGCGTTTCGCAGCGTGGCGCACATGGTCAGTACGGTGGAAGACCTGCGGCGGTGGGGGGTCGGCTTCCGCAGTTATTCGGAAGCGATGATTGATACGTCCGGCACTTCGCCGATGTCCGATCTGCTGCTGAACATCCTCGCCAGCGTGGCGCAGTTCGAGCGGGCGCTAATCTCCGAGCGGGTTCGGGCAGGCATGGAGCGAGCAAAGCGCCAGGGTAAGGCAGTCGGGCGCCCGCACATCCTGAACGGCGCTCTCGATGCGCTGGTCCCGGACATTCGGGCGGGACGGCTCAGCCATCGTCAGGCCGCCCGGCAGTTGGGTGTGTCTGCCTCCACGGTGTACCGGCGCCTTCAGAAGATCGAGGCGGTGTCAGCATGACGCGGAAACTCACTGGCGCTCCTTATGGCTTCAAGAGGTGGATTCCTGAGCCCGATCCTCGGGAGTTGACCGTGGTTAGGCGAATCTTCGCGTGGCACAAAGAGGGCCTGTCCCTCCGCGAGATCGCCGGTCGGCTGAACGAGGAGAAGGTGCCTACGAAGACGCGGGCTGCGGGCGGATGGCGGTCTGAGACTGTCCGCCTGATCCTCAATAACCGGGCGCTGTACGTCCCGCATCTAGGAGGCAAGAAGTGAAGGACCCCAAGACCATCGCTGTTTACGTGAGGAAGGGCGAGGCTGATGAGCGGGTGCTCTCGTTCCGAATCTCGGAGGACCTGCCACAAGAGGAACTCCTCGCGCACGGCTTTGCGCTAGACGGGAACACGGCCCTTCGCAGCGTCCCAAAGACCTCGCCGGAGGGCACCTTCACTGAGCGGTTATACAAGGCGCAGGCAGAGACCGTGACATGGCTGGCAAAGCGCGGCTATCGCGTCGAGTTCAAGTAGAGCACCAGACTCGAACAGATCAGAGAGAATCGGAGGGGAGACGGGACATGAGGCAGCGGAAGGCGATCCGGACTGAGCAAGACGCCATCAAGGCATTACCACTGCTCGAAGCCCGGTTGACCGCCGGGATGTTCTCGGCGGAACACACGCGAGATGAAGCGAGACTAGGGCTCGCCGACACAGAGGGTGAGATTCAGGACAGCCATCGCTTACTAGCCTCTGATCTACCACCCGACCTTCGCGCCGCTCTACAGGCGAACCTCAACAAGATCGAACGATGCCGGAAGCGCCTCTCGGGCCTCCTGAAGCAGTTGGAGCGGCGTGTCCGAAATTTGCGAAAGAGCCGAGACAAGGTGCAGGTTTATCGGTGCCGCCTCATCGTCACGGGGAGCCTGACCGGGCGCCTTCGCGCTCGCTGACTCCTCACCGGAAGAAACGAGAAGGGAGCCCGATTCATGGGCTCCTTTCTGTTTTTATGGGTCCTCCGCTGTCGCTGATCGTCCCATTCGGGAGATATGCACCTGTGCCCCAGCGCGGGGAACGGTCATTCGATGTTCGCGTACCCCTCCAATACCTTGATTGCCTCGGCCCCTGCGCTAAGGACTCTTTCAGATTCGCGCTGCAGCAGCGAACCCGCATTATCTATATATTCGCGCAACTGCTTCTTGAGGGCGCTCGTTACCGCCTGATGTTCGCGGCCTCCCGGCTCGAAGAGGTGGTCTATCGTAGTAGACTCGGCGATAGCCTGATGGGTTCGGAGGTCCTCCATGTAGGCACGCACATTGGCTACTGTCTCACCGATGGACTCTGTATGCGCCTTAGCAAGTGTGTATGCTCTTACGATAACCTCCGCTTCCTTTTGCTTGAAGAGTCCGAGATTCGTTGTGTTCCCGTCATACACGGCAAAGAGATTGGTGGCGCGGACGTAACCTCCTAGTTCAATGGGTTGCCCTGGGACCCACTGCTTAATTCGGGAACCGAAAACTTCCAGGTAGCGCTCACGCAACGCTTTTGCCTCCGCCAGTAGTGCCGAGGCTACCCGTCGTTTTGATTCAGTTACGCGTCTTCCATGTTGCACCGATTCTCGCAGCCAATTCAATCCAAAGCCAAGACCAACACCCGCCAAGGTTGCACCTGCGGTCACATAATCGCCAGCCATCATTTCCCTCCTTCACGAACGGCAGGAGTGGAATAGACTTATCGGGCCCGGAGAGAACTCCTTGGTTCATCGAGCAGTTCCCATCTGGAGACCAACTCGGCCTTGTCGTGGGCATAGGCAATATCCGTAGGGTAGTTCTTGCGAGGTGAACCGATGGGCGCCAAGGAGCGGGCGACTCAGCAAGCAATCGACGCTGCGATTGATGCTGTATTCAGAGGCATCGAGCCGGACGCCAGGATCTACGAGCGGGACATTCGGACCATACTTCACGCGGCTGCTACAGCCGCAGACTCGAAGCAGATGCCGCCTGCACCCCTCTTGGCGGTCACGGCTGCTGAACGTGCTCTCTGCACTCAGGCTTTGGGCGTGCCCTTCAATCTGGACGTTTGGGGCTCGCTCTCCGAGGAGTTGCGGGGGCTCGACGGGATCGCCGACAAGTTGCTCGCCTCATATAATCGTGCGGAATCCTGGGAAGAAGCCATTGTCGATTACGCGCTGAAGTATCGTCTCATCGTGCCCTACACGGGCGAGCCCGCTACGATTGAGGAAACGAAGCAGTTTATCACCAAGACTCAGTTATTCCTGGCGCTCTTTGAGAACGTGTACACGCCGAGGAGCAAGGGAAACTAGACTGCGCTGCCCTCGTTCCGCTATCGTCGCCCGCTATCATCAGCGCTCCTGAATCGGCTCAGGAGAGCGCTATCTGCTATCGTCGCAGTCTCCCGCCGCGCGCGATCTGTTCGCAGCGGCGGATCTGGGCCTCACGAACGCGCCGGTTCTCTCGCCGTAGGTCCTGCTCGGTGTCGAGGTAGAGCCCCACATCTTTCGCGAGCGCACGAAACACGGTGCGCCTCGCCGCTTCATCCGGCAGTCCTTGAACCACCAGCCGACAGAGCGTTCGGATGACGCGCTCCATCCGCCGCCGCCAGTCCGCCGCTTCCGCTCTATCGCGGAGAGCACGGTCTAGGCGCTGGGCGGTTCGCGCCTCCTTGGATGTCGCCGTAGTGCGTCTCCTAGTCATTCGGGCCGAACCCCCTCTCGGGACCACCAAAGAAATTTGGGACACCCTAACCTTCTAACCGTGCAAGGGCGGTGCAGACATAGCCCCGGAGTGGACGGGAATGTGTCCCAGGAACGGGTCCGGGTTCAAGAAAGCCGACCCGGAGTTTGACAGGATGTGTTCCAAGGAGGCGGCTGAGTCTTCGTAGGGGACGCTTCCTTCTCTTCTCTAGGCTCAGGCTCATGATGGGGTCGGCGATTAGGCCCGCCGGGACGGTTCGCTCGGTTCCGGCCCGCGTATAACGACAGACACGCTAGAGAGGGGCGGCACATCCTGTATAGCAACAACCACGGCCAGAGAGCCTCCTCAGAACTGCTCGTCCGAGTCGGGCGGCAGCAGTCCCAGCGCTGTAGCGAACTGCCGGGCGCTCTCTGCCTCTGGATGTTCCGCGTCCCGCTCGGTGGGCGCCGAGAAAGTAGGACGCTCGCCCTGGGACACCCGCCCCCAAGCCGCGCGGTGGAACATGGCGTGCAGGATCAACTCCCGGCCTCGTTTCTCGGCTGCGCGTTGCGGGCGCCGAGAGCCGTTCGGACCCGCCCTGCGGTCGCGCGTTGGCATCGTCCTGAACCTCCTCAGAACCCAGTCATAGCGCCAATTTTGGCCCCCATGATAGACGAGGGGGTATCCCAGGGCCAAAACGAGGTTTGTGCCATCCGCCAGAGCCTATTTTACAAGGGCCAGCGGAGGGCTATCTGCGTTACCACGGGCGACTTGGCGACGCTTCCGGAGTCCCGCCACTCGAAGCCTCGTCTTCTCTCTCCGGGACGCTCGGATATGGTGATCGCAGAACTTGGCGCGGATCCCGCTGACTGGCTGGCCGCAGGGCTCTCCATTCTCGACCCACGCGCACAGCCGTTCGGGAAGCCCGATCCTCCGAGTCCGCCCTGGAGTCGGCCCTGGAACAGCCCGACCGTACAAAGCGGGGCAGTACCCGAGGGGTCCACATCCTGGAGCGTAAGGACGCTCTGGGGTCTCCGGGCTCTCCTCTGACCCTTCCAGAACCACACTCATTCCCTCACCTCGCTCGATGCTGGCGCCTCGGGCCGTTGAACACTCGGCCTCCCATGCGGATCCTGAACCCCGTGTGCCGCCCGGCAACAGCGCGAGGAGCAAAACTTATCTCGGTGCTGGATCGCCAGAGCCGGTAAGGGTTGCCCACACGCCTTACAAACAGCGCTCGTCATGCTCACCGTTGCGGGTGTCCCCGCTCCCACTTCACCACGCTCGTCAGCGTCGGGTAGCGCAAATGCAACTCCCGCGCCGCCCTGGGCGAGAGCCGCTTCCCGTTCTCGCGGTAGACTTGGGAGAGCACATCATCCAACTCGCGGTTGTATTCGTTCATCAGATCCGTCGCGGTCTTCGTGTCGCCCCTCGCGGCCGCGACGTTCATTTGCAGCCGGACCTGATCTTTCTTCTCGAAGGTGAGATAGTGAAGCCGCGTCTCAGCAGGCGTGCTCTTGGGCGTCGTGATGCCCGCCAAGGTCTCCAGGGCCTTCGCCGGGCTCTGCGTGAACTGCGAGACAAAGCGCTGAGGGGCGAACGACTTCAGGAACTCGGTCCCGACGCCCTTGGCGATGGCGCCCGGCTTCGCATACGGATCGTAAACATTCTTGCCCGTGAAGATGTCTCTGTTGAAAAATGCCTGAGCCGCCGCGAGAGACGCCGGAGCGGGTGTGATGATACTGGTGAGCAAACTCGTCCACTGCCGCTGCTGGCGCGTCAGGTCCCAGATACCCTGTGCGATGCTCGTCGGGCCGAACCGGCGAACGTAAGTCTTTTGATCGCCGGTCAGATGGCGGGCCAGCGTGTCCATCGTCGGATAGAGCGCCATCATAAACCCGAAGGCCGCGAGTTTGTCGAGCGCAGCGAAGCGCTCGCTCGGTGGCAGAGAGCGGTCGATTAACTCCTTGCCGATCTGCCCCCAGTTCTTCAGTAGGCCGTAGTGATAGGCGCCGAACATCGTGAGGTTCGGGTTGGTCAGCGCCGCCGAGAGCGGGCCACTGTTCAGGATACGCGCCGGGACCCGGTAGTCCGGGATGTGCCGTCCGACGCGACGGATCGCTTCCTCCAGCGTGTACCCGGCCCGCTCCTCCTCGAAAATCGCCTGCATCGTCAGCAAGTCGTTCACTTGCCACGTCGCTTTGTGGCTCAGGTCGTAGATCAAAGAGAGCGGTCCCATCGGGCCATCGAGGTGGAGGACCTTCGCGACCCGCATCAGCAGCAACGGATTCGCTTTGAGGTCACTCCCCATCTTATCGAGCAACAGTTTCTGAAGCGCTTCGCCTCTGAACTCGTTCGCCATCAGCGGAGCGCCAGCGTGAAGCAAACGCAAGTAGTCGTCGTTCTGCGTCCGCAGCGCCTCGAAGGCCCGCGCCCCCGTCTCGCCAAGCGTCTTCCACGCCGAAGGAGCGACCCAGCGGGAGAGGCCACGGTTCATGAACCAATGACCGCCGACGTTCGGAATGTGAATCAGCGGGTTGAAGAAGATCGCTGTCCGGAGGATCCGGTTCAGCCCGCCAAGGAACCCCTCGCCGTCGAGAGCACCCTCGCCCATCCGGTACTTCCCATACCAACGGTCGAGCGAATCGGCCACCCGAGGATCAAAGACGAACCCGCGCAGTTGGGGAATCTGGCTTGGGCGCCATGACTCGACGCGGCCAAAGAGTCCGCG
>DATGFS010000069.1 GCA_035308905.1 bacterium
ATGCGCCCCCCGCGCTCGTGATCTGCACGGTGGCGCTCGCGGCATCCCACGCCGCCATGGCGCCGAGGGCCTGGCTGACGAAGCGCAGCGGCACAAGCGTCCGGCCGCCGATCAACATCGCCGGGACATCGAGGGACTGCGCCTGGCCGTTGACAAACGCCTGCGGGGCCCCGATCCGCAGCGAGACACTGGTGGCGCCGCGCGTTGCGACCACGGTCTGCGCACCCGGATTCCACGTCACCGCGGCGCCGAGCCGCTCGAATACGCCGCGGAGGGGCACGAGCACGCGCCCGTTGCTTATCATAGGGGGCTGATCGAACGTCACCGGCGCCCCGTCGACGAACACCTTGACGTCGGGCGCCGGGGTCTGCGCCGCGGCGGTGGACGTGAAGCCGGCGGCGAGCGCCGCGACGAGGACAACGCCGGCGAGCGCTCTTCGCGATCTATCGGTTCTCACGGGGGACACCTCATCCGCCCGGGCGGCCGGCTGTTGCCGGCCGCCCGGGCGTGGTTCATCTTTTCAGTTTTTAACCCGCTGCTGGTGCAACGTTACTGCAACGTCGTGTTGACCGTGGTCGACGGCGAGCGGGCCGCCCCCGTGTAGTCCACGAGGGTCGCGGAAATCGTCACGTTGACCCCTCGCACCGGCGGCGCCTGCGCGAATGTCGCCGACCAGTTGCCGTTCGCGTCGGCCGTCACGGTCTGCGTGCCGAGCGTGCCCTGGACGGGAAAGAGCAGCACGGTCCCGTTATAATCCGCTTGAACCTTGACGAGGGAGCCCGGTGGGGCGCTGCCCGTCACGGTAAAGGGCGTCCGGATGGGAGTCCCCGGACCCGGCTGGCTGATCACCGGCGCGCCGCCCATCGCGGGCGGCACAATCGCCGACGCGCTGATCGTTACCGGACTCGGCGCCGTGGCCGTCAACAACTGTCCGGTGGGCGCCGTCAGCGAGACCACCACGGTGGTGTTTTGAACGAAGTCGCCCGGCTGGACCGCGTAATTGCCGACGTACGTGCCGGGCTGGTTCGCGGATTCGGTCATCGGCAGGCCGTTCCGGAGCCCGGTGATCGCAAAGGTCGCGGTGCCGTGCGCCGGGCCTATCGCGACGACCGTCATCACGTCCCCGGGCACCAATGGACGCCCGGTCGGCGTAACGGTCGCCGACGTAATGGCCCCGGCCGGTACCGGCGCCGGAGACGTGAACGACGCCTGGACGTTCTGCGCCGTGCCGGACTGATCGGCCGTCACCGTGACGGAGTCACCCGGTCTGAGCGCGCTGAGGGACACCGGCCCGCTCACGCCCGTGACCACGTTTTGACGAACGATGGTCGTCCCGGAGACGATGTTGTAGGTATACACTTCGCCGGGCGGCGTCTGGACGAGCAGCTGACCCGGGTACGTCGTGGCGTTCACGCGCACGACCGTCCCCGAGATCGTGGTAGGCGCGGGGGGTTGATAGGCCGTCGGCGGATAGGATTGGGTCGGCGGATAGGATTGGGTCGGCGGATAGGACTGCGTCGGCGGGTAGGTCACCGGCGGACCGGTGAGCGCTCCCTGGCTGGTGATCTGGACCGTCGAGGTCGCCGCGTCCCACGTCACGCCCGCGCCGAGCGCCTGACTGACGAAGCGCAGCGGCACCAACGTCCGGCCGCCGACGAGCATCGCCGGAACGTCGAGGAACTGCGCCTGCCCGTTGACGAACGCCTGGGGCGAGCCGATCCGCAGCGAGACGCTGGTTGCGCCGCTCTGCGCGAGCACGGTCTGAGAGGTCGGATCCCATGTCACCGTGGCCCCGAGCCGCTCGAACACGCCGCGAAGCGGAACGAGCACGCGCCCGTTGGCCATCACGGGGGCCTGGTCGAAGTACACCGGACTGCCGTCCACAAACACTTTCACGTATGGCGCCGGCGTTTGGGCTACGGCCACGGACACGAGGCCGGCGCCTAACGCCGCCACCAGGACGGCGGTGACAAACAATCGCCGCATCGGTCGTCGATCAGTTCTCACTACTGATACCTCTCCTCCCTTCAGGTTCTCGTGATACGTTGGGGTGCGTCGTCCGCTGCCGCGTCGGTGTCGTCCTGACAAACGCGGGGGGGAGGGCGTCCGCCCTCCCCCCCGCCGTCCAGCGGCAAACCAGCGAACGCTATCCTACATGCCGCGCTGCTGGTTGACGATCCGCACCGCCTCTTCGCGGGTGAGCCACTGCCCCGTCTGCTGGAACACCAGGTACCGGAGATATCCGGCGAGGGACATGTAGTTCGCTTCCGCGGAGAACGGCTTCAGGTTGGCGACGTTGGGATACTGACCCTGAGTCTGCGTCGTCGCAGGTGCCGGGGTTGTCTGAGCCATGGCTGCGCTGGCGAACGACAGGACCATTACGCCGAGTACGAGCAAGGCGATCTTGCGCATACAACCCTCCCTTTGTCTCTGTGTGAATCGTTTTCTTACTATCTGTCGAACACCGGTTTCGGCGATCCCGCCGGCACCGTCGGTCGTTTCTATCGCTCTCTATCGACTGTCAACGGTCACTCGCTGCATCGGCCCGACCGCCGCCGCCTTACCGCAGGAGCATGTGACCCGTGGCGGCGAGGATCAGCAGACCGAGGAGCAGAAAAATCATGTAATCTCACCCCCTCTCGTGCCCCTCTCTACATGTGACCGCCTTATTATTTCCCTGGGGGACGCAAGGCCAAACGCGGTAGCGGCGGAATGCCGCCGAATTATGGGGGGAGTTCGGGGTTGACGCGCTAGGGCCCAGCCGGTTCGGGAAGCGGCAGTGCGATCGAACGGCCTTCCCGCACCGCGCGGTAGGACGCCTCGACCAGTTCCGTCGCGCGATAGCCGTCGGCCGCGGTCACGGCGGGAGGACGTTCGCCGAGCACGGCGTCGACGAACAGCCGGTCCTCGATCACGTACCCCCACTTCTGCTCGAACGGCATCGCGCCGCAGTCGATCGCCTCGACCTGCGCGCGCGCTCCGGCGCTGAACGCCGCGCGCTCGAGCTCTTCGGTCATCACGGAGGCGTGATCGCCGTAAATCTCGATGCGCTCCGAGGGAAAGAGCCAGCTCGCGTGCGCGACGCTGGTCACGGACGTGATCAGTCCGCTGTGGCACCGCAGCAGCAGGGTGAACGCGTCCGGCTCCGCGTAGAGGCTCTGCCGCGCCCAGCCCTGCACCTCCGCGACGTCGCCGAAGAGAAAGCGGGCCATGTCGAACAGGTGTACCGGCGTCTCGTAGAGATAGCCGCCGGTCACCGTTGGATCGGAGGTCCAGGGCGGCTGGCGCAGTTCCCCGCGGTTGTGCTTCAGCTGCGCCGCGAGGGGCCGGAGGCGCCCCTCGTCGATGAGCCGCCGTGCGAACGCGTACACGTTGGCGAACCGCCGGTTGAACCCAACCTGGTAGACGCCGCGCGACCGCTCCGCCGCGCGGCGGATCCGCGCCGCCCCGTCGAGCGACGTGGCCATCGGCTTTTCGGAGAACACGTGCGCGCCGTGCGCGAGCGCTCCAAGCACCGGCTCGACGTGATGGGTGTTCGGCGTTGTGACGTACACCGCGTCCGCGCCGGCATCGAGCAGCGCGGCGAGATCCGGCAGGGGCGCCGTCTGCGCTTCGGCGGCGAGGCGGGCGGCCGCGGCCGGGACCGCGTCGGCGATCCCGACCAGCGAGACCCGCGCGTCCGCCTTGAGGTTGAGCGCGTGCAGCCGGCCGATGAAGCCCGCGCCGAGGATCCCGACTTTAACCGTCACGTCGCGGTGCGACCTCCGTCGACGGGGATGATCTGACCGGTCACGTAGTCCGACGCCGCGGAGGCGAGGAAGACCGCGACGCCTTTGAGCTCGCCGGGCCGGCCGATGCGCCCGAGCGGAATCTGCGCCTCGACGCGGGCCTGATTCCGCTCGAGCAGCGACTCCGTCATCCGGGTACGGAAGAAGCCGGGCGCGATGGCGTTCACGTACACGCCGTAAGGCGCCCACTTCACCGCCAGGTCGCGCGTGAACGCGATGACGCCGCCCTTCGCGGCGCTGTAGCCGATGGTGTCGAGCACCTCCGGCGGATTGCCGGCGAGCCCGGCGATCGAGGCGATGTTGACGATCTTGCCGTAGCGCCGGTCGACCATGGATCGCCCCACCGCCTGGGTCACGAGAAACGTCCCCGTCAGATTGGCCTCGAGCACGCGCTGCCACCGGTCGAGCGGCATCTCGAGCACGGACGCGCCCCACGTCGCGCCCGCGTTGTTGACCAGGATGTCGATCTTGCCGTATCGTGCCGCCACCGCCGCGACCAGGGCGTGCACCGCGTCCGGCCGGGTGACGTCGCACGCGGCCGCCATGCAGTCGATGCCGGCGGCGCGGAGCGCCTGCTCGGCCTCGTGGAGCCACTCCTCCCGGCGCGCCGTGAGCGCGACCGCGGCCCCCGCCTCGCCGAGCCCTTCGGCGATCTCCCGGCCCAGTCCGCGCGAGCCGCCGGTGACCAGCGCCACGCGGCCGGAGAGACTGAACAGATCGTGCACGCGCATGCGCTACGCCACGTACGTGCCGGCGTCCAGCAGCCGCTCGGCGATCCGCCGCCGCAGCGCGATGCCGTCGGGCGGTACGTCGCCGAGCAGCCGGTGCACCGCGCCGAGCTGGCCGCGCAGCGCCTCCCCCGCGCCCGCCGCGGCCAGGATCTGCCGGCACCATCCTTCGACGCGCGCCACGCCGTCGGCGACCCCGGCGCGGACGAGGTCGCCCTTGCCGTCCTCCGGCCGTCCCGGCCCCGTCGCGCGGCGCGCCCGCAGCAGGCCGCTCTCCATCGCGAAGATCTCGATGATCAGGTCGGCGATCCGCGCGAGCACTTCTTGCTGCTCGGCGAGCGCGTCGCCGTATCGCGCGGCGGCGATGCCCGCGACGGCCAGGCACGCCTGCTTCGCGCGTTCGACCTGGGTCCACGCGTCCGCGAGCGGACCGGGGTCCCCGGGGCGTCCCGGGGGCGCCGCGTCTCCCATCGTGGCGTCCACCGCGGCCCGGCAGGCCTCGAGGAGCGGCAGCCGTCCCCGCTGGGCACGGCGCAGCAGCATGCTCGTGATCAACAACCGGTTGATCTCGTTCGTCCCTTCGTAGATGCGGCTGATACGGGCGTCGCGGTACGCGCGGGCCGCGGGGTAGTCCTCGATGAATCCGTAGCCGCCGTAGACCTGCACGAGCTCGTCCATGACGAACCCGGCCGCCTCCGATCCGTACACTTTATCGATCGCGCATTCCACCGCGTACTCCTCGACCGATCTGACCGGCGTGTCCGCGGTCTGCCGGCCCGCCTGGATCAGCCCGCCGGTCCGGTAAACCATGCTCTCGAGGAGATAGGTGCGCACGGCCATCTCGGCGAGTTTCTGCCGCACCAGGCCGAAGGACGCGATGGGGCGGCCGAACTGGTGGCGCTCCGTCGCATAGGCGATCGCCTGGCGGACGGCGCGCTTGGCGGCGCCCGTGGACGCGGTCGCCAGCTTGAGGCGCCCCATGTTGAGGATGTTGAGCGCAACGCGGTGCCCCCCGCCCACCTCCCCGAGGAGGTTCTCCGCCGGCACCCGGGCGTTGTCGAAGAAGAGGCTCGCCGTGGACGAGCCCTTGATGCCCATCTTATGCTCTTCCGGGCCGACCTCCAGGCCTTCCGTCGCGCGGTCGACGATGAAGCCCGTGAACCGCTCGCCGTCGACCTTGGCGTACGTCGTGAACACGTCGGCGAACCCCGCGTTGGTGATGAACTGCTTCGTGCCGGTGAGGCGGTACGCGCGCCCGTCCTCGGCGAGAACCGCGCGCGTGCGGGCGGCCAGGGCGTCCGACCCCGCGGTGGGCTCCGTGAGCGCGTAGGCCCCGACGAGCTCCCCTGCGGCGAGACCGGGCAGGTAGCGGCGCTTCTGATCGTCCGTCCCGAAGTAGACGATCGGCAGCGTCCCGATCACGGTATGGGCGCCGAAGGCCACCGCGAACGACCCGCGGCTCATCGTCTCAGCGACGAGCAGCGACGTGATGAAGTCGAGCCCCGTGCCGCCGTACGCCTCCGGGATGTCGACGCCGAGGAAGCCGAGCGCGCCCAACTCCCGCAGGAGCCGCCGCATCAAAGGATAGTCGTGGGTCTCGAGTTGCGCCGTGCGCGGCTCCACCTCGGCGTCGAGGAACTCCGCGAGGCTGCGGGCCGCCAGCCGGTGCTCCGTCGAGAAATCCTCGGGCGTGAAGGCCTCCCCCGGCGTGGACGCCGTGATGAGGAAACTGCCGCCCGCGGCCACACCCGTCATCTCCATGGCGTCACGCTCCCCCACGAATTCGCCGGCGCCGCGGCGCTACGGACGCTCGAACACGCCGGCCGCGCCCATCCCACCGCCGATGCACATCGTGGCGACGCCGTACCGCGCGCCCCGGCGCGCCAGTTCGTGCAGCATCGTCACCGTGATGCGGGCGCCGCTGCACCCGAGCGGATGCCCGAGCGCGATCGCCCCGCCGTTCGGGTTGAGCCGCGCCTCGTCGAGGTCGAGACGCCGGGCAACCGCGACGGCCTGCGAGGCGAACGCTTCGTTCAACTCGATCACGTCGACGTCTTGCAGGCGCACCCGCGCCTGACGCAGCGCCTTGGGCACCGCCTCGACCGGGCCGATGCCCATGATCTCCGGCGGCACGCCGGCGACGGCGAAGGACCGGAAGATCCCCAGCGGTTTCAGGCGCAGCCGCTCCGCCGTCTCCTCCGACATCACCACCACGGCCGCGGCGCCGTCGCTCGTCTGCGACGAGTTGCCGGCCGTCACCACCCCGTCCTTGGCGAAGACGGGCGGCAGCGCGGCGAGCCGCTCGAGCGAGGTGTCGGCGCGCACGCCCTCGTCCGCCCCAAAGGTCAGCTCGCGTGACGCCGGGCGGCCGTCGCCGTCCTCCCACCGCCGGACCGTGAGCGGCAGAACCTCGTCCGTGAAGCGGCCGGCCGCGATCGCCGCCGCGGCGCGCGCGTGGCTCCGCAGGCTGAACGCGTCCTGGTCCTCCCGCGAGACCTCGAACCGCCGGGCCACGTTCTCGGCGGTAAGCCCCATCGACAGATACACGTCGGGCCACTCGCCCGCGAGGTGCGGATTCGGCGCGTATTTGTTACCGCGCATCGGCACGAGGCTCATGCTCTCGACGCCGCCCGCCACCGCCACGTCCACCTGCCCGGTCATGACCTCGTATGATGCGAGCGCGATCGCCTGCAGGCCGGAGGAGCAGAACCGGTTGATCGTCTGGCCGCAGGTGGTGACCGGCAGTCCCGCCCGCAGCGCCGCCACCCGCGCCATGTTGAGCCCCTGCTCCCCCTCCGGCAGGGCGCAGCCCAGGATTACGTCCTCCACGGCGGCCGGGTCGAGTCCGCTCACGCGGCGGACCGCCTCCCGAATCACCGCCGCGGCCAGCTCATCCGGGCGCGTATCGCGGAGCGCGCCCCGCGGCGCCTTGCCGATGGCGGTTCGGACCGCCGAGACGATCACCGCGTCACGCATCGCCGCACTCCCTTTGTCCGTCCCCTAGCGTGGTTCGCGTCCGCCCTTCGCTAGTTGCGAAGCGGCCGGCCGGTCTGCACCTGGTGCCGCATCCGCTCGCGCGTCTTCGCCTCGCCGAGCAGCCCGAGAAACGCCTCGCGCTCCAGATCGAGCAGGTAGCCTTCGGAAACCGCGGTCCCCTCCGGCACGGCGCCCCCGGCCATCACGTGCGCCAGCCGGCGGCCGACGACCTCGTCGAACGCCGTGATCTGGCCGCCGGCCTTCAAGATGTAGAGCGTTTCGTGCAACGCCGCCCGAATCCGCTCGCCGCCGACGCGAATCCGGTCCGGCAGCGCCGGCCGGTAGCCGAGGCGGACCATCGCCAGCGCGGCGTCCTTGGCATCTTGGATCAACCGTTCGGCGTCCATCGTGATGCCGTCCGCGTCTCTCACGTACCCGAGCCGCCGCGCCTCGAGGGCCGACTGCGAGATCGTCCCCCGCGCAATCGCCTCGAACGCCCACTGGATAAAGGGCAGCAGGTCGGCCGTCACGCCGGGCGGGATGCGTGACTGGGCGCGCCGGACGATTTCCATGGTACCGCCGCCCGCGGGGACGAGGCCGACCTCCGTGTCGACCAGTCCCATGTAGGTCTCGGCGGCGGCCTGCAGGCGGCCGCAGGCCAGGCAGATCTCGCCGCCGGCGGCGAGCGTTCGCCCGCGAGGGGCGGCGACGACCGGTTTCGAGGCCCGGCGCACCCGCCGCGCGAGTTCTTGGAACCGGCGGACCCGCTCATCCACCGCCGCCCAGCGGCCTTCGTCCGCGAGCGACAGCCATTCGCGAAGGCTCGCGCCCGCGCAGAAATCGCGCGCCTGCGTGCCGATCACGAGCGCCTCGAACTCCCCTTCCAGCCTGTCGAGGGCCGATTCCAGCACGCGCAGGGTTTCCAGTGTCACACCGTTCAGGTGCGAGTGGAATTCGACGCAGCCGACGCCGTCGCCGAGGTCGAGCAGCGACGCATCAGGAGTGCGCTCGAGTTCGCGTTCGGTCCGCGCGAGGTCGGCGAGCACGATCGCGCCGGCGGGGGTGGGTACCGGTCGGTACCCGGCGGCCGGCATATCGAAGAACTGACGGCGGCCGCCTTCCGCTCGCCTCCCGGCCGCCACGACATTCGAGCCCGCGTCCCGATAGAAACGCCCGTCTCCGCGCCGGATCACTTCGTCCACCACCGGGGGGATCGCCGCGCCGTCGGCCGCGAGACGCGCGGCGATCTCCGCCGGGCCGAGGGCATCCCAGAGCTCGAACGGACCGAGCTCCCAATGGAAGCCCCACCGCATCGCGCGGTCGACATTGACCACGTCGTCGCTGATCTCCGGCAGCACCCGGGCGGCGTAGGCGAGGGTGCGGTCGAGGAGCTGCCGGACGAACGCGGCGGCCCGGTCGCCGGCTCGAAAAAGCGTGGTGAGCCGCTCACCGATACCGGCGATGCCCGCGACCGCGGCGACGGACGGCAGGTCGGGCGGCCGCAGCGGACGGTACTCCAGGCTGTCGAGGTCCACCACCATCGTGGCGTCGCCGCGCCGCCAGTAGAATCCGCGGCCCGTCTTGGCGCCGAGCCAGCCGCGCTCGACCATGCCGCGCAGCAGCGCCGGAGGATTGAAGACCTCCCGATCCGGGTCGTGAGGCAGGCTCTCGTAGACGTTGCGGCGGACGTGATACGCGGTGTCGAGCCCGACCAGATCGGCGAGGCGGAAGCTGCCGGTGCGCGGCCGGCCGATCAGCGGGCCCGTCAACAGGTCCACTTCTTCGACCGTGTAGCCGCCTTCGAGCGCGAGCTTCCACGCCAGGCACGAAGTGAACGCGCCGATGCGGTTGCCGATGAAATTCGGCGTGTCCTTGGCGGTCACGACGCCCTTGCCGAGCACGCGGCCGATGACGTCGGCGGCGGCCGCGAGGACCTCCGGCAGCGTGTCGGCGGCCGGAATGACTTCGACGAGCCGCATGTAACGGGGAGGGTTGAAGAAGTGCGTGCCGAGAAAATGCCGCCGAAACGCGGGCGAGCGTCCCTCGAGCATGGCGTTGATCGAGAGGCCGCTCGTGTTGGAGCTCACGAGGGCGCCCGGCCGCCCGTGGGCCTCGATTTGGGCCAGGACCGCCCGCTTGGCCGCGAGGTTCTCGACCACCGCCTCGATGATCCAGTCGGACTCCCGGGCGTGGTGCAGGTCGTCCTCGAAGTTTCCGGGCGTCACGAGCGAGGCCAGTTCGGGGGCCATGAACGCGGGCGGCGTGGCGCGGAGCGCCCGTTCCTTGCCGGCGCGCGCGAGACGCGCGCGAACCTCCGGGTGGGCCGGTGTGCGGCCTGCCCGGCGGTCGTCGTCGGTGAGCTCCCGCGGCGCCACGTCGAGCAGCCGGACGGACACGCCGGCGTTCGCAAGGTGCGCCGCGATCGCGCTCCCCATCACCCCCGCGCCGATGACCGTGGCCCGCCGGACGTGCACGCCCGCCTCCCGCCCCGCCCTCAGTGGACCCGGCGCGGCTGTCCGGCCCAGTACTGCTCGCGCAGCTGGCCCTTGAGGATCTTGCCGGTCCCGCCCTTTGGGAGGGCCTCCAGGAACTCCACCGATTTCGGGACCATGAAGCCGGCCAGCCGCTCCCGGCAGAACTGGAGCACGTCGGTCTCCGTGGCCGCGGCCCCCGGCTTGAGGACGACCAACGCTTTCGGCACTTCGCCCCACCGCTCGTCGGGCACGGGAATGACCGCGCACTCGAACACCGCGGGATGGGCGTAGAGTGTGTTCTCGATCTGCACCGACGAAATGTTCTCGCCGCCGCTGATGATGATGTCCTTCTTGCGGTCGACGATGTTGACGTAGCCCTCCGCGTCGAGGGTGGCCATGTCGCCGGTGTGAAACCACCCGTCGCGAATGGCGGCGGCGGTCGCCTCCGGATCCTTGAAGTACCGGTCCATCACGACATTGCTGCGGGCCACGATCTCCCCGACCGTCTCGCCGTCGGCCGGCACGTCGCGCCCGTTCTCATCCATGACGCGAACCTCGACGCCGAGAATCGGGTACCCGGTCCGCGTCCGCCGCTCGAGCTGCCGCTCGGGCGGCTCGTGCTGCAGATGGGTCTTGGGCCGCGCCAGCGTCAGCACCGGACTCGTCTCGGTCAGGCCGTAGCCGACGAACGCCTCGCACCCGAATTTGTCCAGCATCGCCGCAACGAGCGCGGGCGCCGGCGGCGCGCCGCCGCTCATCAGCAGCCGGAGGCTGCGCAGATCGTACTTCCCGAACTCCGGGTGGTTGACGAGCGCGTTGAAGATGGCCGGCACCGCGTACAAGTCGGTCACCCGCTCGGCCTGGACGAGACGGAAGATCTCGACGGGATCGATCTTGCGGAGCAGCACGTGCGTGCCGCCGATGCCGGTGATCGTGTGCGGGGCGCCCCACCCGTTCACGTGGAACATCGGCACGACGTGCAGGTGCACCGTCGCGTCGCCGAGCCGCTTGGAGATGATGCAGTACAGGGCGTGCAGGTAGAGCGACCGATGGGTGAGGGCGACCCCCTTCGGCCGGCCCGTCGTGCCGCTGGTGTAGAAAAGTTCGGCCACGCTGTTCTCATCGACGTCCGGGTCGACGCTGATCGGCGCGGCCCTCCCGAGCAGCGTCTCGTACTCGGCCGCGCCGGGCGGCGGCGGCCCGTCCGGCTCCAGGACCACCAAGTGCTTCACCGTCTCGAGGCCGGGCCGCATCGTCGCAACCATCGGGGCGAAGTCTTTATGGAAGAACAGCGCGCGGCTCTCGGCGTGGTTGAGCACGTACGCGATGTCGTTCGGATGCAGGCGGATGTTGATCGGGTTGAGCACCGCGCCGGCCTGCAGCACGCCGTAGTACGCCTCGAGCAGATGGTGCGTGTTGTAGGTCAGGAAGGACACGACGTCGCCGGGGCGGACCCCCTGATCTCGAAGCGCCGCGGCGAGCCGGCGCGAGCGTTCGCCGAACTCGGCGTACGTGAAGCGCTTCTCGCCGTCGATCACCCCCACCTTGCCGCCGAAGAGCGTCTCCGCGCGGCGGCGGAATTCCAGCGGTGTGAGCGGGACATGCATGGCTCTGACCTCCCATCACCGGACCTGCACACCTAGTATTGGGTGTGAGGAGACGCGTTACCCTCCGGAGAAGGTGTGACACTCCCGGCCGCCCCGGCCACACAGGCAACACGTCCGTCCCCGCGCCGGCGCGGGCGAACGCCGACGAACAGGAGATCCGAATCCGAGGAGGGCGATCATGCTGAAAGAGTTCCGGGAATTTGCGATGCGCGGGAGCTTGCTCGACTTGGCAATCGGGATCGTCATCGGCACCGCGTTCGGCCGGATCATCTCATCGCTCGTGAGCGACATCATCATGCCGCCGATCGGCCTGGCGCTCGGCGGCCTGGACTTCGCGAACCTGTTTGTCACGCTGAAAGGAGGTCCGTTCCCCTCGGTCGCGGCGGCCAAAGCGGCGGGGGCGCCCACGATCAACTACGGCGTCTTCATCAACACGATCGTCGACTTCGTCATCGTGGCCTTCGTGATGTTCCTGGTCATCCGGCAGGTCAACCGGATGCGGCGGCAGCCCGAGGTCGCGCCCACGACCAAGTCGTGCCCGTACTGCGTGTCGACGATCCCGCTCAAAGCCGTCCGGTGTCCACACTGCACCTCCGACCTCAAGGCGGCGTAGCCGGACGGTCTCGTCCGCGATATGAGTTCGCCGCCGGGCGGCGAATGCTAAACGGCGGCACACCTTAGGGGGGCGGATGGGGATGAGACGGCTCTGCGGCATCCGGGCGGCGCGTACCGCCGCCGCGATCGTTGTCTCCGCCCTCTGCGCCCTCGCCGGACGGCCGGCCGCCGCGGTTTCCGCCGAGCCGGCAACCGTGACGGGCGTCACGACACGAATGGAGGGCCGCGAGCTCCAGGTCGTGATCCGGGCGTCGGCGGCCGTCCACTACGAGGTGCAGCCGGTTCGACCGGCCTGGATCGTCGTCGACATCCTGAACGCGCGGCTCGGGTTCCGGGCGGGCACCGTGCACCCCGCGGAGGGTGTGATCCAACAAATCCGGGCAGGTCAGTTCACACCGGATGTCGTGCGGGTGGTGGTGGAGTGCGTCGCGCCCGTTCGCTTCCGCGTCGCGGCGGCCGACGAGGAGAGCGCGGTCATTGTCGCCATCCCCGACGGTGCCGGTCGGCCGGCCGCCGCCCCGGCGGGACAGCGGAGCGGCGCGACGACGATCGTTCCCGGCCGGAGCATCGGCACCGTCCGTCTCGGAATGACGCTGCCGGACGTCGTCGCGGCGCTTGGACGCGCCACGAACACGGCGGAACGGCCCGGCGTCGGCGTGGACTACACCTGGTATGCGGCCCCGGTGGAATCGGGCCTCGGTGTCCGCGCGACGGGCGCGGGCATCGTCCGCCGGATCTGGGTGATCGAGGACCCCGCCTATCGGACGCGGGAAGGGCTGCACACGGGCAGCACGGAGGCCGACGTCCGGGCGGTGTTCGGCGCGCCCTCGTGGACGGTCGCCGTCGCCTCTCAGGAAAAATCCATCACGCTGATGTATGAGCGGCTCGGCGCGTGGTTCGGCGTACGGCCGAGTGCCGTGAACGGGGACCGTAACACCGTGTTTCGCATCGATGTGATAGAGCCGTCGTCCTCAGGCACGCCGCGGAGCGGTCCCTAACCCGCGCGCGCCGGCCGCTCAGCTTACGGCATGCGATACGCGGTGAGCTCCGCCGGGAGACCAATCTCCTCAAGGCCGCGCACGACAGACGCGGCCTGACGGCGCGTTCGATACGGCGGGGTCACCACTTCGGAAAGCTCGCCGCGGGGCACGACGTCCACGATGTACCCTTTCCGCCGAACCAGGTGCATCATCCGCTGCGCGCTGGCGGCGCTCGCGAAGCTTCCGACGGTCGCCGCGTACTTGACCACGGGCCGCCGGCGCGCCGTTCGCTGAGCCGGAGGGGTCGCTCGCGGCGTCGCGGGCGGCGCCGGCTCAGCCTCGGCGGGCGGCACAACGACGTTCGCCAGCGCGGCGGCCAGAGGTTTGGGAAACGTGGCGGAGGCCTGTCCCGCGCTCCGGTCCGGACGCGGCCACAGGGTCAGGCCGCCCGGGCCGCGAACGGCGCCGGTGGCCACTATAATGAAGGCCGCGGCGACCGCGACGGCGACCGGGCCGATGACGCGCCGGAAACCCGGTTCGATTCGGATCAGCCCGGTCTGTGGCTCCGAGCGGATATTGGCGACGGCGTCCCACATGCGGAAATACTGGCGCGTACGGCGCATTTCGTGCAGGGAACGAACCCCCGCTTGAAACGCGGCGATTTCGTCGTCGATATCCTCGTCGATCCGGCACCAGACATCGCGCCAGGCGTACTGTTCGATCCTCGCCGCATCCGCGGGACCGGTAAGCATGACGTTCCTCTGGTCGAAGAGGTACCAGACCCCGTCGACCTCCCGTGCCCAATATCCGTCGGGCAGCGACAGGTGTTGGCGACCTTCCATCAGCGTACGCTCCCCCCTATCCCCCCGCTATTCCTTGTGCCCTGATGGCCGCGCGAAAGGACATGCATCGGGAACCTGTGTTCGGCAGGAGCGCCTTGGTCATGGACGCCTGAGGAATCTCGAGTAGAAAGCCGCGAACACCAAGACAATGCCAATATTCACTGTCAGCCGCTCCCAGAATCGGGTTCTGAAGAACATGAAATCTACGCCGACTATGACGGCTGCCATCACCACCACGTAAAACACGACAGGTACCTGTCTGCCCATTCCTCGCCACGCTTTGATTAACAAGGCTTTGGGGTCTTTGGTCGGGGCGGCCCGATTTGAACGGGCGACCTTCTGCTCCCAAAGTGTGCTCCGACCATTCTATCGAACAGCGCAGAAACGTAGGCGGGACGCGGAAACGCTTGTCCCACTTGCGTCCGTGACCGCCGCGACCTTTCGAGTCGCTTTGGGTTGTTCGGTATCGTTTCGGGAGATTCCGCCTCGGCAAGGCACCAGGAAGGCACCAGAACAGCGTGCCGCCGAGCGGTAAGAAAATAGGACGGTCCTACGCGCTTGTGCGTTCATGCGTGGCGGAAGGCCGAAACGAACCAGGAGGCCGCCCCCGTCGGAGCGGCCCTCCCCCGCGCAAGTCTTACCGCACGGTAAACTCGGTCTGCAACGTTCCCTTTCGATCCCCCGTCGCGCACACGACCTCGAGTTGCCGTGTTTCCATAACATGGCCTTTGCCGCTGCTCGCCGCGGTCTTCCATGACCACCGAACGAGGCCGTCGCTCCCCGCTTTGCGGGCCGCTAAGTTGAAGTTGATCCCTTTTGTGATCGCGTGCGCTTGGCACATGGCACCGGCTTCAGTCTGAACCACGAGAGTCTCCTGCTCGCCGTACCCGATGGGAGAGACGATTGAGACGAGTTTGACTGTAAGGTCTTCCGCCAAGGCCGTGATGCATGTCGTTCCGACTACTGCCGAGATCAATATCGTATTGAGCGCGAGCAGACGCAATGAGCGCATAAACACCCCCCAAGAAAGAGTCTTGGAACCAAGGTCCTTGCCGCTGGATTCCTTGACGATTCTTTGATAACTTGCCGCACCCCTTCTCTACGGGCCGGACAGCGCGCCGCCCGAGCATGCCGTCCGCCTGGGCGGACACCTGTCCGACATGCCGGATAAGGAAGGCCATCGTTGCCGCCAGCAGCCGCAACGCATACAATGCCCTCAATGGCGGTTGAGAGCAACGCGGGAACAACGCCTCGGCCCGGAGGAGCGACCGGCAAGGGCTTCGTGCCGGGGCAGTCCGGCAACCCCGGCGGTCGGCCGCGAGGGCTGGCCCGGATGGTCCGTGAGGCAGTGTCCGACGGCGCTGATGTGGTCGCGCTGATGACGGCCGTTCTCAAAGGCGACCGCAAGGCCCTGGGCGTCAGGACAGTCTCGCTCAAGGACAGGATGCAGGCGGCCGAATGGCTGGCCGAACGAGGCTTCGGCAAGACGATTCCCGTCGTGGACCTTCCCGAGGAACGGCCGCAAGTTTCGTTTGAGGACCAGTTGCAAGCGTGGATGGAGCAACTGCCCCCGGCGCTGCGCGAGCCGCTCGCACGGGAACTCGACGCCCAGTTCTATGCGGCTATAGACGCGGAGGTCGCGAAGGCGGAAGCGGCAGTGCGCGCCAACCTGCCGGGACCACCGATTGATATTCGGGACTTCGTAGTCGCGCACCGAGCGGATTGTCTGACCATCCCAGGTGTTCGGGATGTCACGTTATCTGACTCGTACGACATCATCTTGGAGGTCGATGCCGAAGTCCCCGACGATAGATTGATGTGGATAGAGCGCGAGGCTTGTAAACGTTTGCGACATCCCGTGGTAACGAAGAGGAGGTCACGTTGAAGGGCGTCTTCTGGGCGCTTGCCACCATCTATACAGGGACGCCTGAATGGTGGCGTGGCTCTCGGGTGGGCGAGGAGGCCCGATCGGACCGTCACGCCACCCTGCCCGTTGTCGATCACCGTCCCGACGATCGCTCCGCTCCGATAGATCGAGTACGTTGTTATCGGCCTGACCTCATCGCGCGGGGGACGCGTGTTTCGAATCGGCAACCAAGCGCACGTTGGGTCCTCGATCCGCGCGGACTATAACTAACCCATTGCTTACCCGCACACTGGGCTCCAGAGATACGTTTTTACCGTTTGCTCTTGAGGCCTCCCTCCACCCCCCCATGCGATCATGTTGACTTGTTGCATCTGAGCCTTTCCATCTAGCCGAAAGACTAGTAGCCTGTTCTTTAGTTTCTTGAAGATCCACGTGAACGTGTCGGTGTGGGGGGAATTAAGCCGGTAGTGACCGAGTAAGGCGCTCTCGGCGACGTTGGCACTGAAGGTCCTATTAAAGACGGGGCTTGTTGCCTCTACTTGATTAAGATCAAGAAAGGCTTTGTCACTCTGTGGCCACACAAATTCCCACACCCTTGCCTGCAGGCTATTCACGTCGACCGGCGTCGTCCCTCCATTGAGCAACGTTACCGCAACACTAGCAGCACACATGTCTTTTTGCGGCAAGACATGCCACTTCAGTTGCGCTTGAGACACATGGAATTGTTCGAGAGACGGGGCTTCGGTGCGTATGAACTTGTTATACGTCCAGATGCCGCCTATGATGATTGCGATAATTTGGACGATGGCCTTAGCGACCTCAGTCCACCGAGCAATACCATCGTTGTGCATGTTTTCGGTCGGCTCCATGTGTCTCCCCCTCCATACAGGTTCGTATTCGGTAAGTGCTTATGTCGCCTCGCAAGCGGCTATCCCACCGGGCTCAGCGGGCGCGTTTTCCAGGTCCCCGACGACTCCAAGAACTCCCGCTCCTCGGCAGTCCACTCGTGGTCGTCGAGTTCGCGGAGGTACGGCAGAATCTCGTAGCCGAGGCGAGTCAGCAGTTCGATCGGGATTGAGTCGGTGACGGTAACGCGAGGCATCATAAGTGCCCTTCATCCCCAACAGGGGCTAATACAACTCGACGCTGCGACGAACCCCGGTAACAGCGGCGGTCCCGTGATCACTGCGGGTGGTAATGCGATCGGCATCCTGGTCGGAGGCCTACCGAACACCCAAGGTCTCAACTTTGCCGTTGCACTGAACACCGTGCGCGACATCACATCTCAACTCTCGCCGATTCCGCGCCCGGCCCCTTCTGTCGGAAACGCGAACACACGCGAACCCAAGTAAGGTCTGGTCGGGGCGGCCCGATTTGAACGGGCGACCTTCTGCTCCCAAAGCAGACGCGCTACCAAGCTGCGCCACGCCCCGGCCGGATCGATCGTAACACGAACCGGGATAGGGTACAAACCACGCCGCGCCGGCGGCGGGCCTGCACGGCGCGCCCGGCGTCGTGCGGCGGCTCAAGGGATCGCCGCCGCGGCCGGTGAACCGCGTTCCATGCCCGCACCCTCGCCCGGCGCTGCGCTTGCCGCCGTCGTCCAAGAATTCTTGACCTCGCTGTACGAAACACACCCGACGCTCGCCGCCTCGCTCGGCCTGCACGACTACGACGGCCGTGTGCCGGACCTGAGCGAACGGGGCCGCGCCGGCCGCGCATCCGCACTCCGGGGTCAGGCCGCCCGCGCCGCCGCGATCGCCCCTGACGAGGCCGGGCTGACGCGGGACGAGCGCCACGACCTGACGCTCGTGCGGCTCGCGATCGACGAGGAGTTGTTCGAGCTCGAGTCGCTGCGCGACCTCGAGCGCAATCCCATCACCTACAGCGGCGCGATCGACGTCAGCAACTACGTCAAGCGCGACTACGCGCCGCTCGAGCGCCGCGTCGCCGCCCTGACCGAGCACCTCCGGCGCATCCCCGAGGTGCTCGCGGTCGCCCGGGCCACCCTGCGTCCCCCGCTCCCGCGGCCGTTCATCGATACGGCGCTCGATGTCTACGGCGGCACCGTCACGTACCACGAAGGCGAGCTTCCCGCTGCGGTGCACGCGGGCGTCTCGACCGAAGCGCGGTCCGCGTTTGAGCGCGCCAACACGGCGGCGCTGGCGGCCCTCCGCGGGTTTGTCCAGTACCTCGCCGGCGATCTGCGGCCGACGGCGATCGCGGAGTTCGCGATCGGCGAGGAGCGGTTTCGCACCATGCTGCGCCTCGGCGAGATGGTCGACCTCGACCTCGACCGGCTGCTGGAGATCGGCCGGCAAGACCTCGCCACCAACACCCAGCGGCTCCGCGCCGCGTGCGAGGTCGCCGCGCCCGGCATGGCGGTCCGCGACGTCATCAAGCGCCAGTCCAGCGACCACCCGGCCGCCGACCGGCTCGTCGACGAAGCCGCCCGCGTGCTCGACGAGCTGCGGGCGTTTGTGGGCGCGAACGCCATCGTCACGATTCCGTCGGACGTCCCCGCCCGGGTCGAGCCGACCCCGCCATTTCTACGGTGGGCGTTCGCGATGATGGACACCGCGGGACCGTTCGAGCCGTCCTCGGAGTCGTTTTACTACGTCACGCCGCCGGAACCCGTCTGGACCGCGGCCGAAACGGAAGAATGGCTGACCAAGTTCGATTACGCGACGCTGCGGGACGTGGGCATTCACGAGGTCTATCCGGGGCACTACGTCCACTTCCTCCATGTCCGAGGGATCGGCCGGCCGCTGCGCCAGGTCCTCAGCAGCTACGCGTTCGTGGAAGGCTGGGCGCACGACTGCGAGCAGCTGATGCTGGAGCGCGGCTTCCGGCCCGATGACACGGCGCTGCGCATCGCGCAGCTGTCGGAGGCGCTGCTGCGCGACGTCCGCTTCGTCGCCGCGATCGAGATGCACACGCGCGGCATGCGGGTCGAGGAGGCCGCAAGACTGTTCGTGGACCACGCCTATCTCGAAGCGCTGCCGGCCGAAAAAGAGGCGGTGCGCGGGACGTTCGATCCGGGCTATCTCAACTACACGCTCGGCAAGCTGATGCTGCGGCGCCTGCGGGACGACGTCCGCGCGCGAGAGGGCGCGCGGTTCGACCTCCGGGCTTTCCACGACGCGCTGCTCGGGCTCGGCGCGCCGCCGCTGCCGCTCGCGCGGCGGACGCTGCTCGGCGAGGACGCGGGCCCGCTGCTCTAGCGCCTCAGGGCGTTTCGGCGCCGCCTGAAGGCGCGCCGCCGTCGGGCGTCTTGCCGGCTTCCCGCTGCGCCTTGATCGCCTCCGCCTTCGCCTTCGCGGCGGCGATTCGCTCTTCGCGGCTCATTTCGGCGCCGGGTGCGCCGGCGGGCGCCGCGGGACTCGTGCCCGGCGCGGCGGTCCCCACCGCGGAAGCGCCGCCCGGCGCGGCGGTCCCGGCCGCGGCCGCGGCGGGCGCGGCCGTCCCCGCGGGCGTGGCGGCCGGTGCGGTTGGCGCCGCGGGCTTGGGCGCGGGTACCGCCGGCGGCGGCGCCGGTTTCTCGCCGAGGAACTCGACGCGCAGATACTGCTCGACCGCGCGGCGGATGTGTTCCAACTGATCGGCCTTGCCGGCGCGGGCGTCCGCGACCCAGGCTTTGTCGACGCGGTAGGTCACCAGGCGGGCTCCCTGGGCGAAGTGCACGAGGAAATGGTCCATCGAGTCCT
Source organism: bacterium (assembly GCA_035308905.1). NCBI lineage: Bacteria > bacterium. Next base: position 19,585 of record DATGFS010000069.1, read on the forward strand.
GCAGCACCACGATCTTGACCGACAACCCGAGGGAACTCGCGATACGGGAGACTTCGCCGTACACCCAGTCCTGAGCTTCGGTACGGGCAGGCGACGCGAGGGTCTCTGCGACCGACAACCCCGCGAGGGGGTTAACCGGCCGCAGTCGGGCTTTTCCCCGCGCCACCCACTGCTTGTAGATCTTATCGAGCAGCTCGTCTTTGACGTCCGCGAGCGCGACGGCAATTGAGATGATCCAGATGAAGAATACCGCGAACGCGAGCGACCAATAGGTGAGGAACTTGCTCACGCGTCCCTCCTTCCCGGCGAGGAACCATTCACGGCTGCGACGCTCTGCTATTGGCGTCCGTCGAAGAGCCCTCCTGCCCTGCGCGCACCAGCGCGTGCGCCACGGCTGGGCGGGCCGCGCGCAGCGCGCGGGCCCGGTGGCTGATCTCGTTCTTCACCTCGAGCGGCACCTCGGCCATGGTCCGCCCGTCGCCGGCGATCTCGAAGATCGGATCGTACCCGAAGCCGCCCGTCCCACGCGGGCGCTCGGCGATCGCGCCCTCGCAAACGCCCTCGAAGGTCTCGACGCGGCCGTCGGGTGTCGCGACCGCGATGACCGCACGGTAGCGCGCCCCGCGGCGGGGCGCCGGAAGGCCGGCCAGCTGCGATAGCACGTACGCGTTGCGGGCTTCGTCGGAGGCCGCGTCGCCGAGGAGCCGCCGGGACCGCACACCGGGGCCGCCGCCCAGGGCGTCGATCTCGACGCCGGAGTCGTCGGCGAGCGCCGGATACCCGGTCGCGCGCGCAACGGTCAACGCTTTGCCCGCCGCGTTGTCGGCGTAGGTCTCGCCCTCTTCCGGCAGGTCGCCGAGCTCCGGCCAGTCCTCGAGCCCCGACAGCCGGGCGCCGAGGACGGCATAAACCGCGCTGATCTCGCGGACCTTCCCGGAGTTACGAGTGGCCAGCACCAGCCGCGGCACGCGGCGCGCCCGAGCCGGACGCGTCACAACGCGGACAGTACGTCGGCGAGGGCGTCGCGCTGGCGCGCGACCAGGGTCACGATGCCGCGTTCGGCGAGCTGCGTCAGCGCGGCGGCCTCGGCCTTGGTGAACGGACCGCCTTCGCCCGTGCCTTGGAGCTCCACGAACTTTCCGGATTCGGTCATCACGACGTTCATGTCCACCCGCGCCCGCGAGTCTTCCTCGTACGTCAGATCCAGGACCGGGGTCCCCTCGACGATGCCGACGCTCGTCGCGGCGAGAAACTCGCGGATCGGCACCCGCTGAAGCGCGCCGGTGCGCCGCAGCAGCATGAGCGCGTCGACAAGCGCGACGAATGCGCCGGTGATCGCGGCCGTGCGCGTGCCCCCGTCGGCCTGCAGCACGTCGCAGTCGAGGGTCACCGTGCGCTCGCCGAGGCGCTCCAGCTCGACGACGGCCCGCAGCGAGCGGCCGATCAGACGCTGGATCTCGTGGACCCGCCCTCCGGTGCGGTCGCCGCGGGGACTGCGTTCCTGGGTCGACCGCGGCAGCATGCCGTACTCCGCCGTGACCCACCCCTGTCCGCTGCCCCGCAGAAAGGGCGGCACGCGCTCCTCGACGGACGCGGTGCAGAGCACGCGCGTGTCCCCGAGTTGCACCAGCACGGAACCCTCGGCGAACTTGGTGTACCCGCGGGTGAGCGTGAGCGCGCGGAGCTGATCGTCCTTGCGGCCGTCACGGCGTGCCATGATCGTTCCGCTTCGCGCAGCCGCCGAGGCCTTCCTCCGGCGCGGCGAAGCCGGACGGCGCTTACGGCGCGGCGGGCTGCCGCTGCGCGTCGAGGTACTTGACGATCGCGCGGGCGACGGCGTCGGCGATGCGCCGCTGGGTCGCCGGATCGCGCAGCATTGCCTCTTCCGAAGGGTTGGTGATGAACGCCGTCTCGACGAGGACCGACGGCATCGGGGTGTTGACCAGAACGTAGAAGTCCGCGGAGCGGACGCCGCGGTCGGGCTCACCCAGGGCCTGGGCCAGTTCGGACTGCACCACCCTCGCCAGCGCCTGGCTCTCCGGCGTCTTGTAGTACGTCTCCGTGCCCGCGGCGCCGGCGCTGCGGCTCGCGTTCGCGTGGATGCTGACGAACACGATTCCGCCGTTCCGCTGCGCCAGATCGGGCCGTTCCTCGAGCGGGACGGTCGAATCGTCGGTCCGCGTCATCGCGACCGGAACGCCCTGCCCCGCGAGCGCGTCGCGCACGAGGCGCGAGATCGCGAGCGCCGCGTCGGCCTCCCGCAGGCCCGACGGCCCCACCGCGCCCCCGTCCACGCCGCCGTGGCCCGGGTCGATGATCACCGCGGAGCCCCGGGCCAGCCGGCGGCCTGGATTGCCGAGCGTAACCACGAGCGTGCGGCCGGCGTCGGCGACGGCCGCACTGTACGGCATCTTCCGGTTCAGATGCACGAGGACCCGGGTCAGATTCGGCTTCAGCTGAAACTGGGAAATGACGATGTTGCGCACCGCCTCGCTGTCGACCTCGATGTCGTGGCGCCGCGCGAGATAGACGCCGCCCGTGATGTCGATGGCCAGACGATCGGGATAGACGAACTGATGCAGCGCGTACGTCACGCGCTGAGACGCCTGGATCGTGATTCGGCCGGCGTGTCCCTGGTCGTCGTAGGCGACCGTCTGAACGTGGAAGGCGCCCGGACGGTCGACAAACTCCGGCAGGGGCGGCAACGCGAGCGGCTCCGGCGCAGTACCGGAAGGATCGGCGGGCGTCGGGGATGGCGCCGCGACGGACGGCGCCGCGCTCGACGTCGTGCCGGCCGGTGACGCCCCGGAGGGCGCGGCCCCGGGGGCCGCGGGAGTCGCCGGCGGCACCGTCGCCGTGACCGGTATGGGCGGCGAGGCAGCCGTGGGCGGGTGCGGCGCCGGGGTGCCCGCCGGCGGGGCCGGACGCACGGCGACGACCTCACCGAGCGCCAAGGCGATCTCACCGGGACTGGCGGCCACCGTGAATTTCATCGCGTGATCCAGATCGAACACGATGCGTGTAATGAAGGGGCGGAGCTGAAACTGCCCGCCGCGGACACGCACAACGCCGGCGACGCCGATGTCCTGCGCGCCCAGGGTGAGCCGCGCGACGGCGCCGCCGAGATCGACCACGAGGCGCTCGGGCTGGTGCAGCAGGTGCGCGTCGACGTGCACGGGCCCCGTCGCCGAGACGCGCACGGCGAGGCCGCCCCCGTCCGGCCGCCAGGAGACGTTTGTCACCTGCGCGAGTGCGAACCGCGTCTGCCCGTCATTGCCGTCCGCGACGTATGCGCCGAGGGCCCGGAGTACCGCCACCGCCGGCACCCACAGCGTCCCGCTGCGCAGCACGGGCGGCAGCGGCAGCTCGCGCGCGGTCCCGTCGACCTGCGCGCCGGTGCGCCCGGCGGCCAAACGCACCACCGTACCCGCGACGCCCGTGAGCGTCAAGGTTTGCGCGGCGGCGTTCCACGCCGCGGTCGCGCCGAACGCGCGGGCAACCAGCTCGGCGGGAAGCACCAGGACACCGTCTTGGACCTCGGGGGTGGTCTCACGGGTGACGTCGACGTCGTTGACGATCAGGTGCGGCAAGGCCGCCTGGCCCAGGGACGGGACAGGCCGGGCGAGCAGAAGCGCAACCATCAGGGCGGCCGCCCGCAGCGACATCGATTCCTCCGGCGAAAGGTGCGAACTCGGGTGGTGTAGCCGCGGGGCCGGGTATTCGGGGGCCGGGGCGGGACTCCTGCCCCGTCCGCCACGGCCGGCCCTGCCCTTGGGAAGCAGGCCGGGCCCGGGCGAGGCCCGGGCCCGGCGCTGTTTCTGCGATCGACGACTAGCTGCGCGGCTTGACGACCCGGGGCGACGGCGCGTGCCCGTCGAGCACGAACCGGGTGTCCAGATTCTTGAGCCGTTCCATGATGCCCCCGTACTCGAGTTCTTCCATCCCGAGCATCGCCGGGTTGAAGAAGCCCTGCGCGCGGATCTCGGCGCCCTTCTCCACCGCTTTGTTCCGGAAGACGTCCCACACCGGGTTTTTGAACAGGTCCACCGGTCCGGTCAGCACGCCGTCACGCACCGAGTACCCCGCCGCCGACACCATCGGCAGACAGTAGAAGATGCTCGAATCGGTGTTCATCGGCACCGGCGCAAGCGGCATGTTATGGCTGCCGCGGGTGTCGCCGGCCACGAACGGAACCTTGCTGAACGCGAGCCCGAACTCTTCGGTCGCCGGGAAGATCCGCTGCGTGCGCACGATCGCCACGGGGTCGTCCTTCCCGACGTACTTGCCGGCGATGTGCTTCAACCGCGTCGTGCTGAGCGCCGCCGCCTGCTCTTCCGGATGCGCCCGCGAATGAATGCTCTTGACAACGAACCGGCCGGTGTCGCGCAGGAGCGTCGCAAGATCGTAGAGGTCCTCCGGCGCGTGCAGCGTGATCTCGCGCTCCGCCTCGGTGTGGTTGACGTCCACGACCGTAAACGTAAACCCCTTGCCGATGTCCGGACTCAGCAGCAGGCCGGAGCAGTACATCGGGTCGCAGAACGTCAGGTACAGCAGAAGGTTGAAGGCGCCGGGCTCCGTCTTGTCGGCGGTCAGCACCATGAACGGCTCGGCCGCCCGCTCGGTGATCTCCATCTCCGCGACGCCCGGCCCCATCCCCTGAACGTTGCCGGAGAACTCGCTCTTCAGCAAGTCCTGCTTCGCCCCGTAGAGGCCCTGCCGCTCCGCGATCGACCCCGCGGCCATGAACACGTCGAACGCCAGCCGGTGGATCTCTTCCGCGCCCGCGCCCCGCTTGTGCGTCATCAACAGACAGATGTCGTCGCCCGTGTGCGTCACGCGAAAATCGATCAGTGAGGCGCTGCGGCGGGCCTCCAGCATCTGCGAGGCGGCCTGCAGCATCTCCGGACTCGGCTGGGTGTGGCCCGCGATGCTGCCGACGTCCGCCTTGATCGCTGTGAGCGTGACCCGGGATCGGCCCGAGCCTGCGGAACTGGCCATCGGTACACCTCCGGAGGACTTCTGCGCGGACGTAGAGATCGGTGCAGGGCTGTGTTCGGCGGGAGGGGACGCGTCCTCCTCCTCATCGATGCGCGCAGTGCGGTTGGCTAGAAAACGCGGGTCGGGTCGAGCGCGTCCCGGAGGCCGTCACCGACGTAGTTGATCGAAAGGATGGCCAGACAGATCATGATGCCCGGGAAGAGCGCCATGTGAGGCGCGAGATCGAGGTAGTTCTGCGCGTCGAACAGGAGCCGCCCCCAGGTGGGGACATCCGGCGGAAAGCCATACCCGAGAAACGAGAGCGTCGACTCGAGCAGTATCGCCGCGGCCACGGAGAGCGTCCCGGCCACGATGACGGGGCTGAGCACGTTCGGCAGGATATGCCGGACCATCTGCGTGATCGGGCCGACGCCGACGCTTCGGGCGGCTTCGACGAACTCCTTTTCCTTGACCGCGAGGAATCCCGCCCGCACGAGCCGCGCCGTCGGCATCCAGTTCAGGATGCCGATCACGCTGACGATCAGCACGAACGTACCGACCTGCGTGCCCAAATGACGGGTGATCGTGTCGTGGAACAGGTAGACGATCAGCAGGAGCAGCACGAGCGCCGGAAACGACAGAAACATGTCCGTGACCCGCATCAACACGTTGTCGATCTGGCCGCCGAAGAAGCCCGCGACCGCGCCGACGAGCACGCCGAGGGTGATGGATGTCAGCATCGCCGCAAAGCCCACGGCGATCGAGATGCGCCCGCCGTACAAGACGCGGGCGAGCATGTCCTGGCCGAGATCGTTGGTGCCGAACGGATGCTCCGCGCTCGGCGGCGACATCGAGTGGCCGAAGTCGATCGCGTTGATGGGCACCCGGTAGACGATGGGCCCTACCAGGCACCCAAACGTCAGCAGCAGGAACGTCGCGGCCCCGGCCATCGCGAGACGGTGCCGGCGAAACCGGCGCCAGGCGTCGCCCCACAGGGTCCGCGCGCGGCGCGGGCGCTCGAACGCGAGCCGGGCGGCGATCGGGCCGAGCTGCGCGACTTGGCCGGAGCGCGTGCTAGCCATAGCGGATCCTCGGATCGAGGGTGCCGTAGATGACGTCGGCGACCAGGTTCAAGAGCACGACCAGGATCGCCGCCACGAACGCGATGGCCATCAGGACCGGGGTGTCGCTGTTTTGCAGCGACGAGATCAAGAGCGAGCCGATTCCGGGCACGCGGAAGATCTGCTCGGTCACCACGGCGCCGGTAAAGACGCCGGGCAGCTGCAGCGCGATCAGCGTGACCACCGGGATCAGGCTGTTGCGCAGGACGTGGCGCAGGATCACCTTCCGCTGCGCCAGGCCTTTCGCGCGGGCCGTCCGGACGTAGTCCAACCCGACGTTGTCGAGCATCGACGAGCGCACGAACCGGGTCAGCGACGCCGACTGGAACAGCGCCAGCACGGCCACGGGCATGATCGTCTGCTTGATGATTCCGATCGGATCGTGCACCTGCACGTTATAGATGAAGGGCAGCCACCGCAGCCGGACGCTGAAGATAATGATCATCAGGATGCCGGTGAAGAACGTCGGCAGCGAGTACCCGACAAACGCCGCCGTGGTCGCGATCTGGTCGGACAGCGAGTACTGTCTCACCGCCGAAATCACGCCGACCGGGATCGCGATCAGCACCGCCAGGAGGTAGGCGGAGCCGAGCACCCACAGGTCGGTCGGCAGCCGCTGCATCAGGAGGCGCGTCACCGCCATGTGGCTGCCGAACGAGTAACCCCAGTTGCCCAGCGCCCAGGACTCGGCCCACTTGACGTAGCGGATCGGGAGCGGCTGATCGAGGCCCATCTGGTGCAGGATGTTCTGCCGCACCTCGGCCGGCACGTCGGGATTTGTCGCCAGACCCGCCAGCGGATCGCCCGGCGCCAGCGCCACGATGGCGAACACGGCCATGCTGATCAGGACCAGCGTGGGAATGGCGGTCAGCAGGCGACGGACGATGTACTGGGTCATCGCATCCTACGCGCGATCGCCGAAGCGGGATGGGGTCGCGCCGGGCCCGGCGGCGGGATGCGCCGCCGGGCCCCGGCGTGCTTTTACCCCGTGCGCTTCCAGTCCGCGATATTCCACGTCTCCGCGTCGAACGCGGTCATGTTCTTGCCGGTGTCGAGCGTCTTCCCCCGGGCCGACGCGGACTTGCGGTTGATCAGCGGGATCCCGGCCACCTGGTCGACCGCCACGTCGTTGGCCTTGATCCAGAGCTCCGCGTTCTTCTGCGGGTCGAGCTCCTTCAGGGCTTCGTCGAACAGCTTGTTGTAGTCCGCGCTCTGCCAGCGGACCAGATTGTCGCCGGACCAGTTGTTCTCTTTCTGCGCGATGTCGCGGGCCGGGTCGCCGCTGTACCACTGCCGCATGTACGGAATCGGCGAGAGGCTGAACGAGTCGGTGAACATCTCGATGTCGCGGTACAAGTGCGCGATCGTGTCGTTGTTGCCCGGCGAGCTGCTGAAGAAGACGCCGGCGTCCACCGACTGCAAATTGACCTTCGCGCCCAGTTTGTCGAAGCCGGCCTTGACGATTTGCTGCTCCTTCTGCCGCAGGCTGTTCACGCTGGTCACGTAGTTGACTTCCATCTTGATGCCGTTCTTTTCGCGGACACCGTCCGGCCCGCGCTTCCATCCCGCCTCATCCAGCAGGCTGTTCGCTTTGTTGAGATCCATCGTCATCTTGGTGTTCTTGGAGTAGTACTTGCTCGGCGTCGTGAGCAGGTTCGGGGACGCGTCGCCAGTCTGGCCGTACAGCTGCGACGCCATCGTCTGCCGGTCGACCGCGAGCGCGAGCGCCTGGCGCACTTTGAGGTCCGACAGGAACGGATGTTTGGTCTTGACGGAGGAGCGCTGGCCGTCCACCTCTTTGTTCGGATCGGTCTCGTTGAGATAGAGGCACTCTACCCCGCCGCCCGGCTCGGTGAGCAGCGTGCCTTTGCCGCCGGCGATCATGTGCTCGAGCACGGGCCACTCGACCTGCAGGTTCCACGCGTAGTCGTACTCGCCGGTTTCGAGCACGGCGCGCGCCGCGGACACCGCGTCCCCGCCGCCCTTCATCTGCACCTGGCTGAACGCCGGCTTGTTCGGGTCGCGGTAGTACGGGTTGGGCTTGTAGACCACGAGGTCGCCCGGCCGGAACGTCTCCACCAGATACGGCCCCGTGCCGAAGGACTTGAGGTTGAAGGGCGCGTTGCGCGAGTTCGACCCGACGTAGGCGTCGAGCGCGTGGCGCGGGAGAATCGCGCCGTACGATCCGACGAACGGAATGTACCAGAACGGCGTGGGGTCTTTGAACGTGACCTTCACCGTGTACGCGTTGACCGGCTCGACCTTGGCGATGTTTGTGTAGCTGCCGTAGCTGGTGGCGCCGGTCTGCTTGTTGATCACATACTGGTAGGTAAAGACGACGTCGTCGGACGTGAACGCCCGGCCGTCGGCCCATTTGACGCCCTGCTTGAGCTTGTAGGTGACGGAGCGGCCGTCTTTGGCCACGCCGCCGTTGGCGAGGGTCGGCACCTCCGCGGCCAGCACCGCGGTGAAGTTGCCCGCCGTGTCCGCGCTCAGCAGCGGCTCCATCACGATCCGCGAGGCGTGGTAATCCTTCGTGCCGTTGGCCAGGTGCAGGTTCACGATCGTCGGCGCCTGCCAGTAGAGCAGCTTCAAGGTACCCTGCGCGCCGCGGCCGGCCGCCGCCGCCTGCGCGGGCAGCGCGGTCGCGCGGTCGAGCAGCGTCCATGCCGCGCCGAGCGACAGGCCGAGCTCGCCCATCCGTACCACAACTTGGCGCCGCGTCAACCGGCGGCCTCGGAAATCCCTGACGAGCTTTCCGATATCGTCCTTCTGCATAAGAGCGCCTCCCTTTGCGCGGGCGGGGCGCCGCCGGGTCAGGCTTTACGCCGCCAGTCCGCGATGTTGCGCGTTTCGCTGTCGAACGGGCTCATGTTCTTGCCCACGTCGAGGTTATTGGATCGGACCGACACGATTTTGCGATCGATGAGCGGAATCGAGATCGCCTGATCGACGACGATGTCGTTCATCTTGATCCAGAGCGCGGCGTTCTTCTGCGGATCGAGCTCCTTCTCCGCCGCGTCGTACAGGGTGTTGTACTCCTTGCTCGTCCACCGGCAGATGTTGAGCCCGGACCAGCTGTTCTCTTTTTGCGCGAGGTCCTTGGCGGGGTCGCCGCTGTAGAATCGCCCCATGTACTGCAGCGGGAACGGTGACCCGAACGTCGAGGTGAACATCTCCAGGTCTCGGTAGAAGTGGGCGTACGTGTCGTTGTTGCCGGGCGAGCTGCTGAAGAAAACGCCGGCGTCCACGGACTGCAGCGTCAGCGCGGCGCCGACCTTGGAGAAGCCGTCCTTGACGATCTGCTGCTCCTTCTGCCGCAGGCTGTTCACGCTGGTGACGTACGTCGCCTGGAGCTTCACGCCGCCCTTCTCGCGAATCCCGTCCGGACCTTTCTTCCAGCCGGCCTCGTCGAGCAGCCGGTTCGCGCGCTCGATGTCGAACGTGATCTTGGTGTTCTTGGATGACAGCGAGGACGGCGTCGTCAGCACGTTCGCCGTGGCATCGCCCTCGAGGCCGTAGAGCTGCTTGGCCATCGTGCCGCGATCGATCGCGAGCGCCAGCGCCTGACGCACCTTCAGGTCGGTCAGGAACGGGTGCGGCGCCTTGACCGAGGAGCGCTGGCCGTCGATGTCTTTGTTGGGATCGGTTTGGTTGCAGTAGATCTGTTCGACACCCCCGCCGAGTTCCGTGAGGATGGACCCTTTGCCGGCCGCCAGCATGTGCTCCAGCACAGGCCACTCCACCTGCATGTTCCAGGCGTAGTCGTATTCGCCGGTCTCCAGCACCGCCCGCGCGGCGGACACGGCGTCCCCGCCGCCCTTGATCTGCACCTGGCTGAACGCCGGTTTGTTGGGCTCACGGTAGTACTCGTTGATCGAATAGACCACCAAATCGCCCGGCCGGAACGTGTCCACCTTGTAGGGGCCGGTGCCGAACGATTTTAGATTGAAGGGCGCGTTGCGCGCGTTCGAGCCGACGTACGCATCGAGCGCGTGCCGGGGAAGGACGACCCCGTCCTCGCCGACAAACGGCGCATACCATGCGGGCGTCGGCGTTTTAAACGTGATCTTGACCGTGTGGGTGTCGATCGGCTCGACCTTGTCCACCGTCGTGTAATAGCCGTAGGTCGTCGCCGCGGTCTGCTTGTTTTGCACGTACTGGAAAGTGAACACAACGTCGTCGGAAGTGAAATTGCGCCCGTCCGCCCATTTCACGCCCTGCTTGAGCTTGTACGTGACCGACCGGCCGTCCGCCGAAATCCCGCCGTTCTGCCGGGACGGCACCTCGGCTGCCAGCACGGGCGTGAAGCGCCCGGCGGCGTCGACCGTCAACAGTGGCTCGAGGACCGGCCGCGATGCGTGAAAGTCCTTGGTGCCCTGCGCCAGGTGCGGGTTGACGATGGTCGGCGCCTGCCAGTAGAGGAGCTTGAGCGTGCCTTGCGAGCCCCGGCCGGCCGCGGCCGCGCGCGCGGGCAGCGCCGTCGCGCGGTCGAGCACCGCCCAAATCGCCGTGATGCCGAGCCCGAGGTCCATCATTCTGGCCACTACTTGCCGGCGGCTGAGCCGGCCGGTCTTCAACTCCTTCAGCAATTGCGCGATGTCGCGGTCCGCCATTCCGTGCCCCCTTCTCGTCACGTCTGCCGGATGCGCCGCTGAGCGTGACCCCGGCGCGCCCGACCCTTACGGTTCCCCTACGCCAAGGACGGCCACGATGTTTCGCGGTACCCGGTGCGAGTCCTGCGGCGGGCGCCGCCGTTTGCCCTGTCTGGCGCAGGACCTCCGCCGCCTTCGCGGCTCCTGCCCTGTCTGCGCAGGACCTCCGCCGCCTTCGCGGCTCCTGCAGGACCGTGACACCCCCGCGACGGAGCGGACGGTATGGCGCGACGCGAACTGTTGTTGGTCGGTGACGTCGGCGGCACCAACACCCGGCTGGCCCTCTACGAGGACGGCGGGCGGGGCCGCGGAGCGGCCCGCCGGCGCGGCGACGCCGTTCGCCTGGTCGAACCCGCGGCCTTTCCGAGCGGGGCCTCGCCGTCGCTGGAGGGTCTCGTCAAAGAGTACCTGCGGCGGACCGGCGCCCGGCCGGCACGCGCCGCCTTCGGCGTCGCGGGGCCGGTGGTCGGCGGCCGCGCCGAGATCACCAACCTCCCTTGGCGCCTTTCGGAGGGCGCGCTGCGCCGGACGCTCGGGGTGCGGGCGGTGCGGCTGCTCAACGACCTGGTCGCCATCGCCTGGGCCGTTCCCGTCCTCGGCCTGCGGGACACGCGAAGTATCAACCGGGGCGCGGCCGAGCGGGGCGGCACGATCGGCGTCGTGGCGCCCGGCACGGGACTCGGCCAGGCGTTCCTGACGTGGGACGGCGCACGATACCGCGCCCACCCGTCTGAAGGGGGCCACAGCGACTTCGCCCCGCCGACAGACTTGGCCGCCGATCTCCTCGCGTTCATGCGGCGGACGGTGCCGCACGTGAGCGTCGAGTGGGTCTGCTCCGGGATGGGCATTCCGCACCTCTACGCGTTTCTGAAGTCGCGCGGCGAACCGGAGCCCGCGTGGCTGGCCGACCGGCTCGCCGCCGGGGACGATCCGGCGCCGGTCATTGCCGCCGCCGCGCTCGACCGCGAGCGGCCGTGTCCGATCGCGTCGGCGACCCTCGACCTGTTCGTCGACATCCTGGGCGCCGAGGCGGGCAATCTGGCCGTGAAGGTCCTCGCGACCGGGGGCGTCTACCTGGCCGGCGGCATCCCGCCCAAGATCGCGGACGCGCTGACCGACGGCCGCTTCATGCGGGCGTTTACGCGCAAGGGCCGGCTTACCGAACTGCTGTCGCGCATTCCCGTGCGGCTCGTGGTCCATCCCGAACCTGCGCTCGTCGGCGCGGTCCGCGCGGTGCTGGCGGACACCGACAGCCGCTAGAGGCACCCGCCCTGCCGGTCCGCGGCAGGCCCCCGCACGCACGGCCGCCAATGCTCTCAAGCAGTGATTGGTCGGGTCGGGCGGCCGGCCAACGATACGCAGACGGGAGGTTTTGATCGATGATCTACCGCACGCTCGGCCGGTCCGGCCTCAACGTATCGGCCTACGGGCTTGGCACGAACGCGTTCGGCGGCCGGGCCGACGAACAGACGTCCGTCGCGATCATCCACCACGCGATCGACCACGGCGTCAACCTGATCGACACCGCGAACGTCTACACCGACGCGAACTCCGAGCGGATCATCGGCAAGGCGACGCGCGACCGGCGGGATCGGGTCGTACTCGCGACCAAATGCGCGCTCAAAGTGGGCGACGGCCCCAACGACCAGGGGGCCTCGCGCGGGCACATCATGCGCGAAGTCGAACGCAGCCTCGCGCGGCTTGCAACCGACTACATCGACCTCTACCAGATCCATACGTGGGACGGCCACACGCCGCTCGAGGAGACGCTCCGGGCGCTCGACGATCTCGTCCGCGCCGGCAAGGTCCGCTACGCCGGCTGCTCCAACTACGCCGCCTGGCAGGTGTGCCGGGCGCTCTGGATCAGCGACCGCCGCGGATTCACGCGGTACGAGTCGGTGCAGCCCGCGTATTCGCCGGCCGACCGGCGGATCGAGACCGAGCTCGTCCCGTGCTGTCTCGCCGAAGGTCTCGGCCTCCTGGTCTACTTCCCGCTGGCCGGGGGCGTCCTGACCGGGAAGTACAAGCCGGGGTCGCCGCCGCCCCAGGGGTCGCGGGCGCTCACCCAGCCGCAGTTCGCCAAGCGGCTGAGCGAGCAGAATCTGCGTTTGGCGCAGGACATGGCGGGACTCGCCTCGGAGATCGGCAGTACGGTCTCGCAGCTCACGTTATCTTGGGTGATGCAGCGGCCGGGCATCACGAGCGCGCTCGTCGGTGCCACGAAGATCGCGCAGCAGGAGGAAAATCTCGGGGCGGTCGACCTCAAGGTGCCGCCGCAGATCCTGGACCGCGTCACCGAACTCTCCGCCGCGTTCGTCGCGTTCTAGCACGCGGCGCCCGCGTCGCGGCGTGCCGGCAGTCCGGCGTGAAGGAGCACCGAATGGCTGACGTACCGCACGTCCATGGCTTCTTGTTCTTCCGGGTCCCCGCCGGCCACCACACCACGGCGACGGCGCACGCGGTCTCCACGGCCGCCGGCGACGCGGCCCGGTCGGACGGCGTGGCGGGCCTGTACGCCTACGACCTCCAGGGCCTGCGCGGCGACGTGGACCTCGGGTTTTGGGTCGCGGCCGCGGACGCGGAGGCGTTCCAACGGGCGGCGGCGACGCTGGCCCGCACAACGCTCGAGCTCACCTGGTCGCTGTGGGGATTTGTCCGGCCGTCGCAGTACACCGGGCGAGACGGGACGAGCGTGCACGTCCCCGGCGACCGGCGGCGGTTCCTCGTCGTGTATCCATTCAGCAAGACGCACGAATGGTACCAGCTCTCCGCGGACGACCGCCGGGCGATGATGACCGAGCACGCGCGGCACGGCCACCGCTTCGAAGACATCGAGCAGCTGCTGCTGTACTGTACCGGTCTGGCGGATTGGGAGTTCGTCGTCGGATACGAAACCGACGATCTCGCGCGCTTCTCTGA